>NZ_JBEXJK010000278.1:0-10846 GCF_040609095.1 Kitasatospora sp. NPDC004799 | reverse complement strand
GGCGTGGCCGGTGCACGGCCACGGCGAACAGGGCCTGCGGGCGCAGGCGGCGCGCCTCCACGCGTACCTGGCGGAGCGGCCGGAGCTCGACCCGGCCGACGTCGCCCACACCCTGGCCGTCGGGCGGGCGGCGCTGCGCCACCGCGCCGTCGTGGTGGGCGCCGACCGGTCCGCGCTGCTGGACGGGCTGGCGGCGGTCGCCTCCGGGGAGGAGGCGGGCGGGGTCGTCCTCGGCGCGGTGGGGGAGGGGCGGACGGCCTTCCTGTTCGCCGGGCAGGGCAGCCAGCGGCTGGGGATGGGCCGGGAGTTGTACGGCGCGTACCCGGTGTTCGCGGAGGCGTTCGACGCGGTGTGTGCGCGGGTGGAACTGCCGCTGAAGGATGTCGTGTTCGGTGACGACGCGGCGGTGTTGGCGCGGACCGAGTTCACGCAGGTGGCGTTGTTCGCGGTCGAGGTGGCGCTGTTCCGGCTGCTGGAGAGTTGGGGTGTGCGGCCGGACTTCCTGGTCGGGCATTCGGTGGGTGAGCTGGCGGCCGCGCATGTGGCGGGGGTGCTGTCGCTGGACGATGCGGTGGCGCTGGTGGCGGCGCGTGGTCGGCTGATGCAGGCGCTGCCGGCCGGTGGTGCGATGGTGGCGGTGAAGGCCTCCGAGGCCGAGGTGCTGCCGTTGCTGACCGGTGGCGTGAGCATCGCGGCAGTCAACGGGCCGACGTCGGTGGTGGTTTCGGGGGATGAGTCCGAAGTCCTCGCGATCGCCTCGCAGTTCGAGAAGTCGAAGCGGTTGAACGTGTCGCATGCGTTCCACTCGCCGTTGATGGACGGGATGCTGGAGGAGTTCCGCCGGGTGGCGGAGGGGCTGGCGTACGCGGCTCCGCGGATCGCGGTGGTCTCCAACGTGACCGGAGCGGTCGCCGGCGCCGAGGAGCTGTGCTCGCCCGAGTACTGGGTGCGGCACGTTCGCGAGGCCGTCCGGTTCGCCGACGGCATGCGGACCCTGGAGGCCCAGGGCGTCTCCGTCTTCGTCGAGTTGGGGCCGGGCGGCGTGCTGTCCGCCGCCGGGCGGGACTGCCTGGGCGACGGGGGCGGCGTGTTCGCGCCGGCGCTGCGGGAGGGGCGCGGCGAGGCCCGTACGGTGACGCTGGCGGCGGCGACCGCGTACGTGCACGGTGCCCCGGTGGACTGGGCGGCGACGGCCGATGGCCGGCGGGTGCCGCTGCCGACGTACGCCTTCCAGCGCGCGAGCTACTGGTTGGCCGGGCCGGAGACGGCGCCGAGCGGACTGCCGGACGTCGGACTGCCGGACGTCGCGGTGCCGGACGTCGCGGTGGCGGGCGAGGGTGCTGCCGAGGGCCTGGCCGAGGACGGGCTCCTGCGGTCCTGGCAGGAGCGCGTGAGTGGCGCCACCGAAGCAGAACGTGACCGCCTGCTGGTCGAGTTGGTGCGGCGGCAGGTGGCCCTGGTGCTCGACCACCCGAGCGCCGGATCGGTCGACGCGACGGCCTCCTTCAGGCAGCTCGGCTTCGACTCGCTGACCGCCGTGGAGCTGCGCACCCGACTGGCCGCCGCCACCGGGCTCGCCCTGCCCAGCAGCCTGCTCTTCGACTACCCGAGGCCGACCGTGCTGGCCCGCCACCTGGCGGCCCGACTCCTGGGCGAGGACGGCGAATCGGCCGAGGATTCCGCCCCGGCGGACGGCCGGGAGCAGATCGCGATCGTCGGGATGGCCTGCCGCTACCCCGGCGGGGTCGCCGGGCCCGAGGACCTGTGGCGGTTGGTGGCGGACGGCGCCGACGCCGTCTCCGGCTTCCCCGAGGACCGGGGCTGGGACCTCGGCTCGCTGTACCACCCGGACCCGGCCGGCCCCGGCACCTCGTACACCCGCGAGGGCGGATTCCTCAGCGGGGCAGGTGAGTTCGACCCGGCGTTCTTCGGCATCTCGCCGCGCGAGGCGTTGGCCATGGACCCGCAGCAGCGGCTGCTGCTGGAGACCTCCTGGGAGGCCTTCGAGCGGGCCGGCATCGACCCGGCGACGGTACGTGGCAGCCGGACCGGCGTGTTCGTCGGCGCGATGTCGTACGACTACGGCCCCCGGCTGTACGAGGGCGCCGACGGCCTCGACGGATACCTGCTGACCGGCACCACGGCGAGCGTCATGTCCGGCCGGATCTCCTACACCTTCGGCCTGGAGGGCCCGGCGGTGACGGTCGACACGGCCTGCTCCTCCTCGCTGGTGGCCCTGCACCTGGCCGTCCAGGCGCTGCAGCGGGGCGAGTGCGGCATGGCCCTGGCCGGCGGGGTGGCGGTGATGTCCACGCCGGGCATGTTCGTGGAGTTCAGCCGCCAGCGCGGGCTCTCGGTGGACGGCCGCTGCAAGGCCTTCGCGGCGGGTGCCGACGGCACGGGCTGGGGCGAGGGCGCGGGCATGCTGGTGCTGGAGCGGCTGTCGGACGCGCGGCGCCACGGGCACGAGGTGCTGGCGGTCGTGCGGGGCTCGGCCGTCAACCAGGACGGTGCGAGCAACGGGCTGACGGCGCCCAACGGGCCGTCGCAGCAGCGGGTGATCCGGCAGGCACTGGCGAGCGCCGGTCTGACCGCCGGTGACGTGGACGCGGTGGAGGCGCACGGCACCGGGACCCGGCTGGGCGACCCGATCGAGGCGCAGGCGCTGCTGGCGACGTACGGGCAGGGGCGTGGTGACGAGCCTTTGTGGTTGGGCTCGTTGAAGTCGAACATCGGGCACACGCAGGCGGCGGCGGGTGTCGGTGGCGTGATCAAGATGGTGATGGCGATGCGGGCCGGGGTGCTGCCGCGCACCCTGCACGTGGACGAGCCCACTCCGCACGTGGACTGGTCGGCCGGGGCCGTCGAGCTGCTGACCGAGGCGCGGCCCTGGCCGCAGACCGGACGCCCGGCGCGCGCGGCGGTGTCGTCGTTCGGGGTCAGCGGGACGAACGCGCACGTGGTGCTGGAGCAGGCGCCGGTCGTTGCCGAGGAGGCGGTGCCGGAGCCGGTGGCGGGTGGCGTGGTGCCGTGGGTGCTGTCCGGGCGGAGTGAGGCGGCGCTGCGGGCCCAGGCCGAGCGGCTGCGCGGCCGGCTGTCCACGGTGGACGCCGAACCGGCCGACGTCGGTTACTCCCTGAGTGCCACCCGCGCCGCGTTCGAGCAGCGGGCGGTGGTGGTCGGCGAGGGGTGCGAGGCGTTGCTGGCCGGGCTGGACTCCGTCGCCCGGGGTGAGACCGGCGCGGGTGTGGTGTCGGGGCGGGTGCGGTCGGGCCGTCCGGTGTTCGTGTTTCCGGGGCAGGGTTCGCAGTGGCTGGGCATGGCGCGGGAGTTGCTGGCGGAGGAGCCGGTGTTCCGGGCGCGGATGGAGGAGTGCGCGAACGCCCTTGCTCCGTACGTGGAGTGGGATCTGCTGGAGATCGTCGGGGGCGGGGACGGCGGGTGGATGGAGCGGGTGGACGTGGTCCAGCCCGTGCTGTTCGCCGTGATGGTCTCGTTGGCCGCGCTGTGGCGGTCGTACGGGGTTGAGCCGTCGGCCGTGGTGGGGCATTCGCAGGGGGAGATCGCGGCGGCGGCGGTGTCGGGTGCGTTGTCGCTGGAGGACGCGGCGCTCGTGGTGGCGCTGCGCAGCCGGGCGATCGTGGAACTGTCCGGGCTGGGCGGGATGGTGTCCGTTCCGCTGCCCGCCGAGGAGGTCCGTGCGCTCCTGGAGCGCTGGGAGGGCTTGTCGGTCGCGGCCGTCAACGGCCCGCGCTCGGTGGTGGTTTCGGGTGATGCGGCGGCCCTTGACGGGCTGATGGAGTACTGCGCGACCAAGGAGATCCGGGCGCGTCGCATCGCGGTGGACTACGCCTCGCACTCGGCGCACGTCGAGCGCATCGAGGCCCGACTCGCTGAACTGCTGGTGCCCGTCACCCCGCAGGTGCCGGAGATCCCGTTCCACTCGACCGTCACCGGCGAGGTGGTGGACGGCCCGTCGCTGGACGGTGCGTACTGGTACCAAAATCTGCGCCGGACTGTGGAGTTCGCGAACACCGTCGAGTCCCTTCTCGCTTCCGGCCACACTCAGTTCATCGAGATCAGCGCCCACCCGGTGCTGACCGTCGGCATCCAGGAGTCCATCGACGCCGCCGACGCCGACGCCGTCGTCCAGGGCACCCTGCGCCGCGACCACGGCGGCCGCGAGCGCTTCCTGACCGCCCTGGCCGAGGCCTGGACGGCGGGCGCCCCCGTCGACTGGACCGGCCTGTTCCCTGCAGCCCGTCGGGTCGATTTGCCCACGTACGCCTTCCAGAAGCAGCACTTCTGGCTGGCACCGGCCAAGCCGGGCGTCGGGGCCATCACCGAGGCCGGCCTGGCCGCGGCCGACCACCCGCTGCTGGGCGCGGCGGTCGCGCTCGCCGACCGCGACGGCCGAGTGTTCACCGGCCGGCTCTTGGTGCAGTCGCACCCGTGGCTGGTGGACCACGCTGTCGCCGGCACGGTGATCCTGCCCGGCACGGCGTTCGTCGAACTGGCCGTCCGCGCGGGCGACGAGGTCGACTGCGACCGGATCGAGGAGCTGACGCTTGAGGCCCCGCTGGTGCTGCCCGAGCAGGGCGGTGTCGCGGTGCAGGTCGTGGTCGGTGCACCGGACGGCGAGGGCCGCCGCGAGGTGGAGGTGTACTCCCGTGGCGAGGGCGGGGATCCGGACGAGCCGTGGACCCGCCACGCGACCGGCACGCTGGGTCGACACCACGACACGGCCGCGGAGTTCGGGCAGTCCGAGTGGCCGCCCCGCGACGGCGAGCCGATCGACGTGGAGGGGCTCTACCAGCAGCTGGACGCCGCCGGCTTCACCTACGGCCCGGCGTTCCGGGGCCTGCGGGCCGCCTGGCGGCGCGGGGACGAGGTGTTCGCCGAGGTCGCGCTCCCGAACGAACTGCAGGCGGACGCCGCCGAGTTCGGCCTGCACCCGGCACTCCTCGACGCCGCTCTGCACGCCGCCGGGTTCGAGGTGCTGATCCAGGACGGCGCTCCGGGACGGCTGCCGTTCTCCTGGCGCAATGTCCGGCTGCACTCCGTGGGCGCGTCCGCGCTGCGCGTCCGGCTGACCGTGGCCGGGCCCGAGGAGCTGTCGCTGGCCGTCGCGGACACGACCGGGGCACCGGTCCTGAATGTCGACGCACTGACGCTGCGTCAGATGCCGTCGCTGATCGCGGACAGCGGCAACGGCGAGCTGTACCGGGTCGAGTGGTCCGCGCTGCCGGCCGGATCGCCCGTCCCGCCCGCCTCCGCCGACTGTGCGGTGTTGGGGGCCGACGGGCTCGGCGTCCGGCACGCTTTGGAGGCGGCCGGCCTGTCCGTGGGGCAGTACGCGGACCTCGCGGCGCTGGCCGCCGAGGTACGGGCCGGTCTCCCGGTGCCCGCGACGCTGTACGTGCCGATGGCGCCCGGGGGCGAGAACGGCGCCGACCTGGCCGATGAATGCCACCGGGCGGTGCTCCGGGCGCTGGCCGTCCTCCAACACGTGCTCGCCGAGGAGCAGTTCGAGCGAACCACCGTCGTCCTGGTGACCCGGGGCGCGCTGGCCGCCGGGCCGGGCGAGACGGTGGCGGACCTCGCGCACGCGCCGGTCTGGGGTCTGCTGCGGACGGCCCAGTCGGAGAACCCCGGCCGGTTCGTCCTGGCCGACCTGGACGACGCCGACCGGTCGCGGCTGCTGCTGGCCTCGGCGGTGGCCACCGGTGAGCCCCAACTCGCCCTGCGCGACGGCGAGATCCGCGTGCCGCGACTGGCCCGCGCGGTGCCGGGGCAGGGGTCCGGAGCCGTCCGCCGCCTCGCCCCGGAGGGCACCGTCCTGATCACCGGAGCGACCGGCGCCCTCGGCGGGCTCCTCGCCCGCCACCTGGTGACCGCGCACGGCGTGCGCCACCTGCTGCTGCTCAGCCGCAGCGGCCGGGAGGCGGCCGGCGCGGCCGAACTGAAGGCCGGACTCCGGGAGTTGGGAGCCGAGGTGTCCCTGGCCGCCTGCGACGCGGCCGACCGCGGCCGGCTCGCCGAGGTGCTGGCCGCCGTGCCCGCCGACCACCCGCTCACCGCCGTCGTGCACACCGCGGGCGTGCTGGACGACGGGGTGATCCCGTCGCTCACGCCGCCGCGGGTGGCGGCCGTCCTGCGCCCCAAGGTCGACGCGGCGCTCGCTCTGCACGACCTCACCGCGCACCTCGACCTGGACGCCTTCGTCCTGTTCTCCTCCGTCGTCGCCACCGTGGGCAACGGCGGCCAGGGCAGCTACGCCGCGGCCAACGCCCTGCTGGACGCCCTGGCGCACCGGCGGCAGGCGGACGGCCTGGCCGCCACCTCGCTGGCCTGGGGCTTCTGGGCGCTGCGCAGCGGCATGACCAGCCACCTGGACGGCGTGGACGTGGCCCGGATGGCGAGGTCCGGCCTGGGCGCCCTGCCCACGGAGGACGGGCTGGCGCTGTTCGACGCCGCGCTCGCGGGCGGGGCGCCGGCGTACGTTCCGGCCCGGCTGGAGCTCGGACAGCTCCGCGCCCGGGCCCGGGCGTTCGGCGAGGTGCCGCCGATGTTCCGGGGCCTGGTCCGGCCGCCGCAGCGCCGTGCCGCGGCCGCCGACGGCCCGGTCGACGGCCGGTCCGACGGCGGAACCTTTGCCGACCGGCTGGCGGCCGCACCGGCCGAGGAGCGCGCCCGGCTGGTCCTGGACCTGGTCCGGACGCAGGCCGCGGCGGTGCTCGGCCACGCCTCGCGCGAGGCGGTCGACGGCGAGAGCGCGTTCAAGGCGCTCGGCTTCGACTCGCTGACCGCGGTCGAGCTGCGCAACCGGCTCAACGCCGCCACCGGGCTGCGGATGCCGGCCACCCTGATCTTCGACCATCCGACGCCGGCCGCGCTGGCCGGCTTCGTGCGGCGCGAACTCGCACCGCACGACGCGCCGGACGAGGACCGCTCGCTGCTCGCCGAACTCGACCGGCTGCGGTTCGCGCTGTCCACGGCCGAGCCGGACGAGCTCGAACGGGACCGGGTGACCGCCCGGCTGGAATCCCTGCTGGCCGACTGGACCGGCGGCGGACGCGACGTGCACCCCACCCTCGACGAGGCCGGGATCCACTCGGCCACCGACGACGAGATGTTCGCCCTCCTCGACGACGAGCTCGGGCTTTCCTGACGTGACCACGACCGGTTCCCGGCCAGATACGGCGGAGGTGATGCGGCATGTCCGCTGAGGACAGGCTTCGCGACTATCTCAAGCGCGCCACCAACGACCTGATGAAGGCCAAGCAGCGCCTGCGCGAGGTGGAGGAGCGCGACAACGAGCCCATCGCCGTCGTCGGAATGGCCTGCCGCTACCCCGGCGGGGTGAGCAGCCCCGAGGAGCTGTGGCGGCTGGTCGCCGACGGCGCGGACGCGGTCGGCGCGTTCCCGGCCGACCGCGGCTGGGACCTGGAGGAGCTGTACGACCCGGACCCCGACCGCGCGGGCACCTTCTACGCCCGCGAGGCCGGATTCCTGCGCGACGCCGCCGAGTTCGACGCCGACTTCTTCGGGATCTCGCCGCGTGAGGCGCTGGCGATGGATCCGCAGCAGCGGCTGCTGCTGGAGACCTCCTGGGAGGCCTTCGAGCGGGCCGGCCTGGACCCGGCGTCCGTGCGCGGCACCCGGGTCGGCGTGTTCACCGGCGTGATGTACCACGACTACGGCTCCCGCCTGCGGCAGGTGCCCGCCGACGTCGAGGGCTACCTCGGCAACGGCAGCGCGGGCAGCGTCGCCTCCGGCCGGGTCGCCTTCTCGCTCGGCCTGGAGGGCCCGGCGGTGACGGTCGACACCGCCTGCTCCTCGTCGCTGGTCGCCCTGCACCTCGCCGTGCAGTCCCTGCGCCAGGGCGAGTGCTCGCTGGCGCTGGCCGGTGGCGTGGCCGTCATGTCCACCCCGGCGACCTTCGTCGAGTTCAGCCGGCAGCGCGGGCTCTCGGCGGACGGCCGCTGCAAGTCCTTCGCCGCGGCGGCCGACGGCACCGGGTGGGGTGAGGGCGTCGGCGTGCTGCTGCTGGAGCGGCTGTCGGACGCCCGGCGCCACGGGCACCCGGTGTTGGCGGTCGTGCGGGGCTCGGCCGTCAACCAGGACGGTGCGAGCAACGGCCTGACGGCCCCCAACGGCCCTGCCCAGCAGCGGGTGATCCGGCAGGCGCTGGAGAACGCCCGGCTGTCCCCCGCCGAGGTGGACGCGGTGGAGGCGCACGGGACGGGGACCCGGCTGGGCGACCCGATCGAGGCGCAGGCGCTGCTGGCGACGTACGGGCAGGAGCGCGGCGAGGAGCCTTTGTGGTTGGGCTCGTTGAAGTCGAACATCGGGCACACGCAGGCGGCGGCGGGTGTCGGTGGCGTGATCAAGATGGTGATGGCGATGCGGCACGGCGTGCTGCCGCGCACTCTGCACGTGGACGAGCCCACTCCGCACGTGGACTGGTCGGCCGGGGCCGTCGAGCTGCTGACCGAGGCGCGGCCCTGGCCGCAGACCGGACGCCCGGCGCGCGCGGCGGTGTCGTCGTTCGGGGTCAGCGGGACGAACGCGCACGTGGTGCTGGAGCAGGCGCCGGTGGTTGCCGAGGAGGCGGTGCCGGAGTCGCCGGGTGGTGTGGTGCCGTGGGTGCTGTCCGGGCGGAGCGGGGCGGCGCTGCGGGAGCAGGCGCGGCGGCTGCTGGCGGCGGTCGGTGGGGAGCGGCCGGTGGACGTCGGCTTCTCGCTGGTGTCCTCGCGGGCGGTGTTCGAGCACCGGGCCGTGGTGGTCGGCGAGGAGCGGGAGGCGCTGCTGGCGGGCCTGGGCGCGCTGGCCGACGGCCTGCCGGGTACCGGCGTGGTGTCGGGGCGGGCCCGTACGGTCACCGGTCCGGTGTTCGTGTTCCCGGGGCAGGGGTCGCAGTGGCTGGGCATGGCGCGGGAGTTGCTGGCGGAGGAGCCGGTGTTCCGGGCGCGGATGGAGGAGTGCGCGGCGGCGCTGGAGCCGCATGTGGAGTGGGATCTCCTGGACGTCGTCAGGGATGAGGACGGCGGGTGGATGGAGCGGGTGGACGTGGTCCAGCCGGTGCTGTTCGCCGTGATGGTCTCGTTGGCCGCGCTGTGGCGGTCGTACGGGGTTGAGCCGTCGGCCGTGGTGGGGCATTCGCAGGGTGAGATCGCGGCGGCGGCGGTGTCGGGTGCGTTGTCGCTGGAGGACGCGGCGCTCGTGGTGGCGTTGCGCAGCCGGGCGATCACCGAACTGTCCGGTCTGGGCGGGATGGTGTCCGTTCCGCTGTCCGCCGACGAGGTCCGTGCGCTGCTGGAGCGTTGGGGCGGCTTGTCGGTAGCGGCCGTCAACGGGCCCCGTTCGGTAGTGGTTTCGGGTGATGCGGCGGCTCTCGACGCGCTGATGGAGTACTGCTCGACCAACGAGATCCGGGCTCGCCGGATCGCGGTGGACTACGCCTCGCACTCGGCGCACGTCGAGCGCATCGAGGCCCGACTCGCGGAGCTACTGGCGCCGGTGACCCCGCGCGTGCCGGAGATCCCGTTCCACTCGACCGTCACCGGTGAGGTGATCGACAGCGCGGCGCTGGAGGGCGGCTACTGGTACCAAAATCTGCGCCGGACCGTCGAGTTCGCGAACACTGTCGAGTCCCTTCTCGCTTCCGGCCACACCCAGTTCATCGAGATCAGTGCCCACCCGGTGCTGACGGTCGGTATCCAGGAGTCCATCGAGGAGGTCGGCGCCGACGCCGTCGTCCAGGGCACCCTGCGCCGTGACCACGGCGGGCGCGAACGCTTCCTGACCGCCCTGGCCGAGGCCTGGACGGCGGGCGCCCCCGTCGACTGGACCGGCCTGTTCCCCGCAGCCCGCCGCGTCGACCTGCCCACCTACGCCTTCCAGCGCGACCGCTACTGGCTGGAGCCCGAGGCCGGCACCGACGAGCCGTCGGCCGTCCCCGCGGACGCCGTCGAGGCGGGCTTCTGGGAGACGGTCGAGCGGGAGAACCTCGACGAACTGACCGCCGCCCTCGCCCTCGACGAGCACGCCCCGCTGAGCAGTGTGCTGCCCGCGCTGGCCTCGTGGCGGCGGCGGCAGCGCGAGCGTTCGGCGCTGGAGAGCTGGCGCTACGGGATCGCCTGGCGGCCGGTCGGCGGGTCCTCGACCGGGGCTGCGGCCGCACTCGCGGGCACCTGGCTGCTGGCCGTGCCGGAGGCGGCCGCCGGCGAGCCGGTGCGGGCCGTCGTGGAGGCGCTGGGCGAGGCCGGTGCGCGGGTGGTCGAGCTGCCGTGGACGGTGGCCGAGGACCGCCGTGCGCTGGCCGTACGGCTTCGCGAGCTGGTGGCCGAACACCCGGACGTGACCGGCGTGTTGGCGTTGCCGATGTCGTCCGACGGCGAGGCCGGGGAGGCCGGGGAGGACGTCCCGACCGCCCTGGTCGCCGCGACCGCCCTGGTCCAGGCGCTGGGTGACGCGGAGCTGGCGGCTCCCCTGTGGCTGGCCACCCGGGGCGCGGTCGCGGTCGGCCGGGCGGAGGTCGTCGAGGATCCGGAGCAGGCGCTGCTGTGGGGTCTGGGCCGGGTCGTGGCACTGGAGCACCCGGACCGCTGGGGCGGTCTGGTCGACCTTCCCGCCGCGCCGGACCGTCGGACGCTGTCCCGGCTGGCCGGTGTGCTCACCGGCGGGCCGGCCGGTGCGGGCGGGGAGGATCAGGTGGCGCTGCGCCCGTCGGGCGTGTTCGCCCGGCGGCTGGTGCGCCCGCGCCCCGACGCCGCGCCGGTGGAGGCCTGGCGGCCGCGCGGGACGGTGCTGGTCACCGGGGGCACCGGTGCGCTGGGCGGGC
>NZ_JBEXJK010000277.1:0-10870 GCF_040609095.1 Kitasatospora sp. NPDC004799 | reverse complement strand
GGTGCGCAGGAAGTCGGCGGGGCCGACTTCCTGCGCACCCCGGGGGTCGTCCCGTCATGGATCGTGACGCACCGGACGGGAGTCGGCCGGGACCGTGGCTACGCACGCCACAGGTCGGGCTCCAGCGTGCGATCGATGTACTCGTCGGAGTCGGGGATCTCCCCGGTCAGGACGGCGGCCAGGAATTCGGTCATGCCACCGTCGAAACGGACGAACTCGCTGATACCGAAGCGCCACACCACCACCGGCCACTGATCCGGGTCACCGGCCGAGGTGTCCCAGCAGAAATAGTCGGCACTGGTGTTGTTGGCCCAAGCGAGCAGGCCGCCCTTCCCCGGGAACGGTACGTAGGGACGGCCGAGCTCGGGAGTCCACTCGTACCACACTTCGAGCATCTCCCCGACCTCCTCATTGAAGCGTCGGAAGCGTTCGTACCTCTCCTCGTCCGGGGTCCCGGCGTCGCGATCCGGGGTCATCACGATGAGGTCGCCGTGGAACTGGACATGGCCGTACCGTTCCACGAACGCGCGGTAGTCCGAGGGCAGTTCGACACCGAGCCCTTCGACGGACCCCTGCCAGTACACCCGGAACGGCTCGCGGCGGGGCTCCCCCATGATGTCCGCAAGCCAGCCGATACTTCCGGCCACCCCTACGCCTTCCTCTCCTCAAGACCGGCTCTTACCGACCAGTTCCGGTCGCCCTTGGTGCCTCCACGACGGCTCACCACGGCTCGGTTCCGGTCGTGTTTGCAACCCCTCACGAATCCCGCACCGGGCCGAAGCGCTCCGTCCGCATCGGCGACACGCCGTAGTCCGTCAACGCGATCGGGTTCGAGAACTCCTGTCCGCTGTTCGGCCCGGCCATGTCCTCTCCGCGCAGGTACCGGTGGAACCATTCCGCGAACGTCAGGTCGTAGCGGTAGAACTCGTTGTCGTGGCCGACGTAGACCACGACGCACCAGCCGTACCCGGTGCCGGTGCGCAGCAGGAACACCTCTTCCCCGTGCGCGGTCCCCGTGATGGGGATCAGGCCGTCCGGCGCGCCGAACCCCAGGGCTGCGGGGAATCCGGGGAAGTTCTCGTCCGTGAACTCGCAGTCCTGGTAGGCGACCACGGTCTCCCGGATGTACTTGCCCAGGTCCCACCCCTGCGCGGCAGGGCCCGTCAGCGAGATCGACCGGCCGATCAAGATCGGCGCGTAGCGCTCGGCCAGGGTCTTGAAGTCCCCCGGCAGTTCCACCCCCAACTCGGCTTCCAGCCCGTGCCAGCACTCCGCCGCCACGCCCGGCCCACTCGGCGGCCCGATGATCCCGCGCACTTCTTCCAGAAAGTCCGTCACGGGCTGGATCCTGCCAGCTCGGGCCGGTTCACCGCCCCCCTTGCCGATTCCACCCGTGGGACCCTGCGCGATCACACAGTGCTCGAACACTTGAGGTCGGTGCGACAGGGCGGTGCGGCGGTCCGGGCTCAGGACGGGGCCATCCGCTCGACCTCGAAGGTGAGCACGCCCAGCGCCTCCTTGTGGGGCGGGTAGATGGCGCGGATCGCTTCGAGCTGTTCGGCCTCGGTGGCGCGGGGGTTGACCGCCTCCACCCGCTCGGTGCCGAACATCTCCTCGAAGGTGCGGTACCTCCCGATCCGGGTGACCCTGGTGAGGCAACTCGACTCGCGGCAGGTGAAGTTGACCAGGTCGCCGGGTTCGATCCGTTTCATCGACTCGTACGCGACGCGGACCTCGACCGTCTTCTCGCCGGAGGCGATCAGGTCGAAGTACTGCCGGTGGACCGGCATGTCGCGGGGGCGCTTCGTCTCGGGGTGGCGGGTGCTCATCGGGGCTCCCATGCGGTCGTGGTGGTACAGGGCCCGGCGCCGCGAGGCGGGCTCGCGGGGCCGGGCGGGCGGGTCACAGCGGCTGGGCGGGGTCGTCCAGCCAGGCGTGCCAGCCGTGCGGGGTGACGGTGAGTCCGAGGCGCTCGACGCCGGGCTCGCCCGCCTCGTGCCACCAGGTGAGGGTCTGCTCGAAGTCCTCCCACAGGCGGCGGGCGCCGTACTGGCGGACCGGGTGCGCCTCCTCGCCGTCGCGGAAGGTCGCGGCGGCCCAGGCCGGGGCGGTCAGGGAGTAGAGCCACAGGGTGCGGGCCCCGTCGTCGTGCGGCTGGATCGCGTGGACGACGTCGCGCAGCCGCAGGCCGGCGGCGAACGGGAACGGGTCGAACCTGCCGTGCGGCGGCAGGACGGCGGCGGTGGTGGTCTCGGCGACGGTACCGCCCGCAGCCGGGTTCTGCGGCCACCGCAGGCGCTGGGCACGCATCTTCATGAACTCCACCGGCCGCAGGAACGGGCCGGACGCGGTGCCGTCGCCGTGGACGGTGAGGCGCGCCAGGGCGTCGGCGTTGGAGTAGTGGGTGCCGAACGGCGCCAGGATCAGGCCGCCGGGGCGGGTCTGCTCGACCCACGCCCGCGGGACGGCGCGCAGCCCGTAGGTGACGGTGATCCGGTCGTACGGCGCCCCGTCCTGCCGGCCGAGGGCGCCGTCCCCGCGGACGACCCGCGGCCGGTAGCCGGCGCGTTCGAGTGCGGTGCGGGCCCGGGCGCAGACCTGCGGGTCGATCTCGATCGTGGTCACGTTCGCGTCGCCGAGCCGGTGGGCGAGCAGCGCGGCGTTCCAGCCGGTGCCGGTGCCCTGCTCCAGCACCCGCATCCCGGGCTCCACCCGGAGGTCGTCCAGCATGGCGGCGACCAGCGAGGGCATCGAGGCCGAACTGGTCGGGACCGTACCGGGCTCGACGCCCCGGTGGGCGCCGTCGTCCCACTGGGTGACGATCGGGACGTCCGCGGCCGCCACCGCCCGCCAACCGGCCTCGTCCACGCACCGGTCGACGGAGCGGCTGGTGCCGGTGGCCATGTCGTGCGCCCAGACCAGGTCCGGCAGGAACAGCTCGCGCGGGACGGCGTCGAAGGCCGGCGCCCAGGCGTCGGCGACGGGGAAGGACCGTCCCGGCACGGGGCGGTCCTGCTGCTCGGGGACGAGCGTCACTTGCGGTGTCCCCCGTCCCCGGGCGGTGCGCAGTTCAGCCGGTGTGCTCATGTGCAGCGGAACCTTTCTGGAGCTGGTCGGCGGCGGTGGTCCTCACCGCTGCCGGTGGGCCCGGACGAGCAGCGTGTCGGCCGAGCGTGGGCCCGAAGTCGCGGGCGGCAGACGGTCGATGCCGATCGCGGTGAACCCGGCCTCGTCCAGCAGCTTCGTCCAGACGTGCTCCTGGAGGACCCAGCGGCGCATCGTCGTCGCGGTGCCGTCCGCGGTGCGGGCCGGGACGTCGGCGTGCCGGACGTCCGGCTCGGCGGGCGCGCCACCGAGGTAGTGGCCCAGGGTGGAGGCGGCGAGCAGCCCGCCGGGGCGCAGGGCGCGGGCAGCGGCGGGGAGCAACCGGCGGGGGTCGGTGAAGTCGAGGCCGCCGAAGACGGAGTAGACGACGTCGTACGCGTCCGGATGCGCCTCCAGGTGGTCGGTCACGTCGGCGTGCACCGCGCGCAGGCGCGGCGCGAGGTGGCCGTAGAGGTCGAAGGCCATCGCGTGCTGGGCCGGGGAGGCATCGACGGCATCGACCCGGGCCGGGGCGTGGTGGACGGCGAGGTGGGCGGCGTGTCGGGCGGCGCCCGCACCGAGATCGGCCAGTACGAGCCCGGTGACGTCTCCCAGCACCTCGCTTCCCGGCCCGCCGTCCTGGGCCCAGACCCAGGAGAAGGAGTCGGGGACGCTCCGGTCCGCGTCGGCACGGCTGCGGCCGTAGAGGTACCAGAGGTCCAGAGCAGCAGCTCGGGCGGGTGGGCTGGTCGTCACCCGGGCCATCCTGGTGCCCGGCACGCCCGGGGCGCAGGGGTTTCGGGCGAAGACCACCCGCCCGTGTCGCGGTGGCCCCGGCCGGGCCGGGGCCACCGCAACTGACGGCTCAGTGCGAGTCGTTGCCGGGGTGGCAGGGGCTCCAGCGCACCACCCCGCATAGGAGCTTTGCGCAGGAAGTCGGACCGGCCGACTTCCTGCGCTACGGGGTGCCTGCGAGCGGGACCGTCGAGCGCTGCAGCAGATCCTGAAGCTCAGGGAAACGAGGGCCTTGAGCTGCCGAGACCTGACAGGGGCCATGATGCGCCGTCCCCGGCAGGTCAGATCGGCAGGTCCCAGCCCGGTCCGTCCTCGGTGCCGAGCCAGACGCGCTGGGCGGCCGGGGACACGGTGATCCCGAAGCCGTCCTCGCGGGGCGCGCCGGCCGCCTGCCAGTGCTGGAGCGCGCGCTCGACCCGGTCCCACAGGCGGACGGGCCCGCGCTGCGTCACGGTCCACCCGCCGCCGGGGTCGGGTGCCGTCCGGGCCTGCGATCCGGTGGACAGGTCCCAGAGGATCTGCTGAGCGCCCGCACCCGTGCGGATGGCTGCGGGCGCGGCGAGTTGGGCCACCCAGCCGCCCGTCCGGTCGTCGAGCGTCGCCGGGTCGATCAGGGTCGGGGACTCGTCGCCCGGCAGCAGGTCCAGCGTCGGGCGGGGCGGCCGGTCGTGCGGGCGGGCGATCATGAAACTGGCCTGGTCGGCCAGGAACCGGCCGGTGGCCTCGCCGGGGCCGGTCACGTCGAGCAGCGCGAGGGCGTTCGCGTAGCCCCACCCGGAGAGGGTGGCCAGGATCCGGCCGCCGGGTTCGACCTGGTGGAGCCACGGGAGCGGGAGGTAGCGCACCGAACAGGTGGCGATGAGCCGGTCGTACCGGCCCCGGTCCGGATCGCCGCGCAGCCCGTCACCGACGATCAGTCGGGGGGAGAATCCCGCGGCCTTGATCGCCGCCGCGGCGGCCGCGCCGACCGCGGGGTCGTACTCGACGCTGGTGAGGTCGGTGTCCCCGAGGCGGTGGGCGCCGAGGGCGGTCGAGTACCCCGTCCCGGTGCCGATCTCCAGCACGCGGTGCCCGGCCTCGGCCCCGAGCTGCTGCCACATGCGCAGCACCACGGAGGGCAGGGTGGACGACGAGGACGGGACGCCCGTCACGGCTGCCTGCCCGGCGACGTCCTCGGGCCCGATCCGGCCGTCGAGCTGGGTGACCAGCGTCCGGTCGTCGTAGATGCCCTCCAGCCATCCGAGCTCGCCCTCGCGGACGGGCCGGTAGCCGGTCGGAACGCTGCCGGCGACCGGAGCGAAGTAGGCGCCGACGAAGAGCTCCCGCGGAACGGCCCTCGCGGCGCTCTCCCACTCACAGTCGGTCAGCACGCCGTTCCCGGTGAGCCTGTCGGCCAGGGCGGTGCGCAGTTCAGCCGGTGTGCTCATGTGTCACGGCCTTTCTGGAGCTGGTCGGCAATGGCGTGGGCGATGGCGTCGGTGGTGCCGGCCGGCTGCCATGCCCATTGGCCGTTCGGGTTGCATTCGAGGAAGTACCAGGTACCCGAGGCGGTCACCGCGAAGTCGAAGGCGCCGTAGACCAGACGAAGCCGCCCGAGGTAGGCGGCGACCGCGCACGCGACCGGCTCGGGTACGTCGATCGGCGTGCACGCTATCCGGTCCTGGCGGCGGCGCCAGTCGAGGTCGGGGCTGTCGATCCGGAGGCCGAACAGGCGGTCGCCGACGGCCGTCACCCGTACGTCGAAGGCCTTGGGCACCTTCGCCTGGAAGAGGTGCGGGCAGACGGACACGGCGCCGGTGATGTCGGCCGGGTCCACCTCGCGCACCCACACGGCATGCGGCCGCCCGTCGACCGCGTAGGGGGTGTTCCACAACGGCTTGTACACCGCCCCGCCGGCCTGGGCGGCCACGAACTCCCGGGCCTCGTCCGCGCTGTTCGTGACCACGGTGTCGGGGACCGCGAACCCGGAGCGCTGCGCGGCCGCCAGCTGGGCCGGTTTGTGCTCGGCGGCACGGTTGGCCCAGGGGTGGTTCACGTAGTGCGCGACGGGAAACGACGCGAGGATGCCGCCCGCGCCCCACAACGTCTGCGAGGCGGCGAACCGACGCTCCTGGCCGCCGAGTTCGGACGGCCCTTCGTAGGGCGAGGCCCGGCGCACCCAGACGGATCTGACCGAGGAGAGAGCGACCTCCCGGCTGGCCGTGCGCAGGGTGCCCCGCTGGCCGCCCGTGCGGTACGCGGCGGTCAGCGAGGCACCCGAGTGCAGGTCGGAGCCGGGATCCAGACGAACCACCGGAACCCGGCGCTCCGCGAGCACCCGCAGGACCGCGTCCGTGGTCACGTCGAGGGGGTTGGTCAGGACCAGCACCGACCCGCTTCGGTCGCCCATCAGCCGTTGCTCTGGTCCTGGTCGTAGGACTCGGTGGTGTCGGCGTCGGTCGGGCTACCCGGGTTCCCGTCGGGCGTGGTCTGCGTGGGCGTCAACCCGCTGGTGCTGGTGCCGTGCCCGCCCAACTCGACCGTGCGGCCGTGCCCGTCCACGAACACGGCGACCTGCGTCTCGGGGTCGATGACGGGCGTGAACTGCGGGACCGGGACGGTGGCCGTGAACGGCTCCATGCGAGTGGTACCCCACGGTGCGGTCTTCATCTGTGCTGCGCCTCCGTTTCGTGGCGGTGCGGAGAGGATCAACAGCTCGGCCGGTCGGCGGTGTTGTCGGTCCAGCCGTTCGGACCTGCGCCGCGCTCCGGCGTCGATGCTCTTGCCAGGAAGGTACGGAGCGATCGGCAAGCGTCGCCATGAAGTTCCACGGGATTCCACGCCGATGGCAGGAGATCACCCGAGCAGCGCAGCGGCAGACGTGATCAGTTCACGAGCGGCCGCCCCGTGGACCGCCAACTCGGCTAGCTCGCCGAACGTTTCGGCGTACATCGCGATCTCGCTCGGCTGCGTGATGGTCAGGTAGCCGGAGACCAGCTCCACGTTCACCTGGGCGCTGTCGAAGATCCAGAAGCCTTCAGCCGGCCAGTGTGTCCGATCGGGACGCATCGGAACGACTCCCAGGCTCACGTTGGGGAGTGATCCGACCGTCGTCAGGTGGTGCAGCTGGTCGCGCATGACGCCGCCGCCGCCGATCCCGCAGCGCAGCACGGACTCCTCGATCAGGAAAGCGAACCGCCGGCCGCCCTCGTACAGCACGCGTTGGCGCTGCATGCGGGCGGCCACAGCAGCCGGAACGTCGTCAACGAGCCCTCGGCGCCGCTGGATGGCCTGCAGGGCGGCAGTCGTGTACCCCGGTGTCTGAATCAGGCCGGGCACCAGCCAGGACGAGTAGGACCGGAACCGGAGAGTGCGCTCGTACAGCGGTAGCCGGGCTTCCTGAGCCGCCTTGAGTCCGACACGCTCCATGCGTCGCCACTCGATGAACATGCCTTCGACGGCTCGCAGTGAGGCGATCAGGTCCGGCGCGCGGTCCTCGGCCCCGCACGCCCGGCACCACTTCCGGATGTCGTCCTCGGACGGCGGTGTGCGGGCGTTCAGCAGCCGCGAGACCTTGGACGGGTACCACCCACATGCCACGGCCAGCTCACGCCCCGACAGCCCGGCATCCCGCTGAATCTCGCCGAGCCGGTCGGCGAGATTCTGGCGGGCGCGCTGGACGCTTGACGATGCCGGGACGACCACGGACGGTTGCCGATCAGGCGGGGCGGTACTCCGCGTGCGGCGTCGCCCGCTCCCATGCGGTCTCGTAGGCCGCCAGGTACCGCTTGGCCAGCTCCGGATCGGTCCGGACCTCCATGCCGGCCTCGGCCCAGTGCCCATCCCCGGTGAAGTGGTGCAGGATCACCACCTCGCCGTCCATCACCCAGCCGTCCAGGCCCGGCAGGAGCAGGTCACCAGCGCGTGAGCGCGGCAGCCACCGCACGTCCTCCCCCGCCGCGACGTTCGAGAACGTCACGTCGTACTCGAACCGGATGTAGTCGGTCACCGGCTCGGAGACAACCCGCAGACGGCGCATGGCGACCCCTCGACCAGTCGTCTCGGCCACCACGTCGAGCCACGACCGCCACCAGGACTCGCGGTCGTTCGGGTCGAGCCGCTTGCCCTGCTGCCAGGCGATGAACTCGGGATCGTCCAGCATGTAGCCGTCCCGCATCTCCAGATGCACCGCCGAGCGCTGCGCCTTGGCGAGCTGCTCACGAACCGCCGTTGCCACCGTCGTTGACCTCACTGTCCGGCCGGGGGATGAACTGGATCATGTTGGCGGGCAACCGGAACACGCCTTCGTGGTCCGGGATGTCCGTGGAGTGGCCCGGGATCGAACCGACCTCCTGGGCCTCCCTGACAGTGGCCTCGTCGGCCTTCCAGGACTGGATCACCAGGTCGCCGGTCGCCTCGTCCAGCCAGATGGTCGGCGAGCCGTCATCAGGAGTGTTCGGGTAGATCCCCAAGAACTTTAGCGTCATGACTACCTCCTGTACCGAGTGGATTCCACGCAGTTCCACGACCTTGGCCCCGCGCGTGCAGGGCCGTCAAGGGCGCGAATGAAGCAGTGCCGCAGCCCCCGGCGCGGGGCGGCGGGGGCTTGCGGGTCAGGCGTTCTCGTCAGGCGGCGGCGGGGCCGCGCGGAGGGCGGTGACGACGCCCAGGGCGACGGTGGAGATCGCGAGGGCGAGGAGGACGGCGAAGGCCGTCCCGATCAGGAACCTCACGGGTGCTCGCGTTCGGCGTCGATCAGCAGGACGAGGAGGTTGAGCAGGGTCGAGGCGGGCGCGGTGTTGAAGCGGACGAGGACGCGGCCGTCGAGGGTCTGGTCGGTGGCGGCGGAGGGGAAGATCAGGCCGAACTTGCGCCCCCGCTCCTGGACTTCGGCGAGGAGGGTGCGGATGTGGTCGTCGGTGTAGTGCCGGATCCGGGGGTCGGTCGGCAGCATCGGGTGGCGGCGGCGGGCGGCCATCAGGCGACCCCGTCCAACTCGAACCAGACCGACTTGGCACGCTCGTGGGTCTCCACGCCCCAGCGGTGGGTGAGGGCCGCCACCAGCTGCAGCCCCCGGCCGGACTCGGCGAGGAGGGAGAGCGGCGGGGTGGTGGGGAGGACCGGGCTCTGGTCCGTGACGGAGACGCGGAGGTTGCCGTTGTCGGAGATGACCTGGACGAGCGGGGCGGGGGTGTCCCCGTGCCGCCAGGCGTTGACGAGCAGCTCGCAGAGGGCGAGCTGCGCGTCGCCGATGACGGAGGGGGACCAGCCGACACCGGCCATGGTGCGGTGGAGGGTCTGACGGGCGATGGCGATGGTGGGGGTGTTGATGTGACGCATGGGAGTTCTCCCGAGGCGTGAGTGAGGGGAGGAACCGGCGGAACAGGTGTCGCCGTGAGCCAGGCCATGAGAGATGGGCATGGCTGCTCTGCGGTGCTTGCTAGCAGGCGTTACTGACGATCCGTCGGATCGATGTGAGATCGACCATAGCGCACACGAGTATCCAAATTTCCACCCTCCTGGATTCTTCCCCCTACGGTGGTAACCGGTGGACCGCCGCTCGACGCGAGCGGCACACTGGCCACACGCACGCCTGGAAGGAAGTCATGCCGCCACGATCGAACCCCACGCTCCGTCAGCGCAGGCTCGGGACCGAGCTACGGAGGATGCGCGAACGGGCTGGCTACGGTGGCTCAGAGCTGGGCCGTATTGTCGGAATGAGTCCAGCTCAGGTCACTCAGATGGAATCAGGACGGATCGGCATCAGTGTCGACCGTCTCCGCACCATCGCCACCGCATGCCACTGCGCCAATCCCCCGCTGGTCGACGCCCTCGCCGAGATGATCGTCGAACGTGGGCGCGGTTGGTGGGAGGAGTACCGCGAGGTCCTGACGGGAGACTTCCTCGAAGTCGCAGAGATCGAGAGCTACGCAACGGCGCTCTCCACCTGCACGACCACCTACGTCCCTGGCTTGCTGCAGACTGGCGCCTACGCCTCCGCGGTCTTCACCCGGGTCTGTCCCCCACTGTCCCACGCGGAGATCGACCTCCGCACCGCGTTCCGCGTTCAGCGGCAGCAGATAGTTCGCTCGGGCAAGACACGACTCCAGGCCTTCATCCATGAGGCCGCACTGCGGATGCAGTTCGGCGGCCCCAAGGTTCTTGCCGAGCAACTCGATGCGCTCCTCGAAGACTCCGAACACCCGGGGATCTCAATCCGCGTCGTACCGTTCGCCGTCGCCACTTTCCCCGGCGCTTCGGAGAACCTCACGTTCGCCGACGGCCCGGTTCCCGAACTGGACACGGTCCAAATGGATGTTGCCCAAGGCGTCCTGTTCTTCGACTCCCCAGCAGACCTGGCCATGCATCGAACCATCTTCGATCGCATGGACGACCTGGCGCTCTCCCACGAGAAGTCGCGAGACCTCATCCAATCTGCCAGGAAAGCAACGGAAGACAACAATGCCTGAGTCCAACTGGCAGAAGTCCAGCTACAGCGGCGCAACCAATGAGTGCGTCGAGATCCGTACGGTCAGCGGCGCGGTTGAACTCCGCGAGTCCGACGAGGGCCACGTCATCCTCCGCACCACCCCAATAGCCCTGGCATCCCTCCTCCACGCCGTCAAATCCGGCGAATTCGACCACCACGCCTGATCCCCGCGCCCCTCGCCCACCCAGGGCGAGGGGCGCAACGCGAGAAGCGGAGGACAACAGTGCCCGAGTTCGGCTGGCAGAAGTCCAGCTACAGCGGCGCAAGCGACAACTGTGTCGAGCTGCGTGTCACCAATGCGATGGTCGAACTCCGCGAGTCCGACGAGGGCCACCTCGTCCTCCGCACCACCTCCACCACCCTCGCCGACCTCCTCCACGCCCTCAAGGCCGGCGAGTTCGACCACCACGCCTAACCGCCCCACCCCCGCCGGCCCCGGCCCCCCCCCCCGGCGGGCGGCCAGGCCCCCGGAGGCACCAGGCACGACGGGAACAAAAAAACCAAAAGAGGAAAGAGTAGTGT
>NZ_JBEXJK010000276.1:0-10948 GCF_040609095.1 Kitasatospora sp. NPDC004799 | reverse complement strand
CCGCGTACCGCTTCGCCGACTACACCGCCGTCGTGGCCGACCGGCTCGGCGACCGCGTCCCCGCCTGGATCACCCTCAACGAGCCCTTCGTCCACGGCCCGATGCCGGCCCGCATCCGCAGCCGCATCACCCGGCGGCCCTCCGGGCAGGACGCCTCCCTGCTGTTCGACGTCCGGATCCAGGACGAGCACGGCGAGCCCGTCCTGGACGTCGTGGGCTACTCCCTGCGCCGGGTCGACCCCGACGGGCTCCGCGCCTCGCTCGCGGCCGCCGATGCGGCGGAGAACCGCAGCCTGGTCTCCACCGACCTCGGCGACCTGGCCGCGCTGGCGCTGGTCGAGACCGAGCGCACCGCGCCCGCGCCCGGCGAGGTGCGGATCGAGGTGCTCGCCACCGGCCTGAACTTCAAGGAGGTGCTGATCGCCACCGGCATGCTCGCGCCGGCCGGGCCCGAGCACCGGTTCGGGCTCGAGTGCGCCGGCATCGTCCGGGCGGTCGGCGAGGGGGTCACCGGCTTGCGGGAGGGCGACCCGGTCCTGGCGATGGGCACGGGCTGCTTCTCCGACCACGTCAACGTCCGCGCCTCGCTGACCACCCCGATCCCCGACGGCATGACGTTCGCCGAGGCGGCCACCGTCCCGGTCGCGTTCACCACCGCGTACGACTGCCTGAAGAACCTCGCCGGGCTGCGGGCCGGAGAGCGGGTCCTCGTGCACGCGGTCACCGGCGGCGTCGGGCTCGCCGCCGTCCAGGTCGCCCGGCACCTGGGCGCCGAGGTGTTCGGTACCGCCGGCAGCCAGGCCAAGCGCGAGTACGCCCGCACGCTGGGCGTCTCCCACGTGTCGGACTCCCGCTCGCTCGCCTTCGAGCGCGAGGCGGTGGCCGCCGGCGGGGTGGACGTGGTCCTCAACTCCCTCGCGGGGGAGTTCATCCCGGCGGGCCTGCGGACGCTGCGCGAGCGCGGCCGGTTCATCGAGCTCGGGCGGCGCGACATCGTCGCGGGCAGCCTGCTCGACCTCGGCCTGTTCAGCACCGGGCGCACCTTCAGCGCCTACTACCCCGAGGACGACGCCGCCCTCGACGAGGCGTTCGCCGCGGTGGCCGGCCTGCTCCGCGGCGGCGCCATCCGGCCGCTGCCGCTGCGCGCCTTCGACCTCGCGGAGGCCGGGGAGGCGTTCACCCACATGTCGCGGGCCCAGCACATCGGCAAGGTCGTGGTGTGCCGGCCGGGCGCCCAGGAGGTGGTCTCGCGGCACGCCGCCACGGGAGGGACCGCCGAGGGCATCACCGTCGACGCCGGCGTCCGGGCCTTCCGCGCCGCGCTCGCCGTCGGCGGCGCCCACGTCCTGGCCAGCGGCCGGAGCTTCGCCGCCCCCGACTCCGAACTGGTCGTCGCCGAGCACGTGCTGCAGGACGCGGCCGGCACCCCCGTCCACACCCGCCCGGAGCTCGGGTACCGCTTCGCCCCCCTGGAGGGCGACACCGAGGAGCGGCTCGGCGCGATCTGGGCCGGTGTGCTGAGCATCGAGAAGGTCGGCCGCGACGACCGCTTCCTCGACCTCGGCGGCGACTCGCTCTACGCCACCCAGGTGGTGGCCAGGATCCGAAGCGAGTTCGGGCTTCGCATCGCCCCGGCCAACGTCCTCGGCGACGTACCGCTTCGGGCCCTCGCCGAGCGGATCGCTGCCGCGGCCACGATCGCCCCGGAGGCACCCGATGCCTGAACCGGCACCCCGACCGGCCGTCCGGGCGAGGGTGTTCTGCCTCCCGTACGCCGGCGGCAGCAGCCTCGCCTACCGGTCCTGGCCCGACCTCGGCCCGGGGGTGGAGGCCGTCGCCCTCGACTACCCGGGGCGGATGATGCGCCCCGACGAGCCGCTCGTCGACTCGGTGCCCGGACTGGTGGCCGCCCTGACCGACGAGCTCGCCCCCTTCTGGGACACCCCGTTCGTGCTCTGCGGCAGCAGCCTCGGCTCCCTGGTCGCCTTCGAGTTGGCCAGGGCCGCCGAGCGGGCGGGGCACCGGCCGGAGGCCGTGGTGCTGTGCGCCTGCGCGGCGCCCGGCAGACTGCCCAGGCGCGCCCCGGTCACGGACCTGCCCGACGCGGAGTTCCTGGCCGCCGTGACCGAACGCTACGACGGCGCCATCGGAGAGCTGAGCGACGACCCGCAGGCCCTGGAGCTGGTCCTGCCCGGGCTCCGCGCGGACATCAGGGCGTTCGAGCGGTACGCGGCGCGGACCGACCCGCCGGGGACGATCGCGGCCGACGTCATCGCCTTCGCCGGTCAGCAGGACCGCTCCACCCGCTTCGGCGAGGTCGCCGCCTGGCGCGCGCGCACGACCGGGGACTTCCAGGTCAGGTCGGTACCGGGCGGCCACTTCTTCGTGGCGCGGCAGCCGGACCAGGTGGCCGGCGAGATCCGCGCCCGGCTCGGTCGCGCGCACCCGGTGGCGGCGTCGTGAACCGCCCCGCCCGCAACGCCCCGGACAGCAAGGGAGAACCCGTGGAGACACCCGAGTGCCCCGTCGTCAGGTACCCGATGGAGCGCCAGGACCCCTTCCACCCACCGGCGGAGTACGCCGGGCTGCGCGCCCGGGCGGCGGTGGTGCCGGCCGCGCTCTCCTTCGCGGGGGACCGCCCGGCATGGCTGGTCACCCGGTTCCAGGAGGCCAGGGAAGTCCTCTCCGACACCCGCTTCAGCTCCGACTCCCGGCTGCCCGGGTTCCCGGTCCGGCGGGCGCACAGCGCCCTGATCCGGATGGACCCGCCGGAGCACACCCGCTACCGGGAGATGGTCAACCATGAGTTCGTCGGCCGGAAGGTCGCCGAACTTCGGCCCATCATCCAGGAGTTGACCGACCAGCTGCTCGACGCCATCGCCGAGGGACCGGCCCGCTCCGACCTCGTACCGGCGCTCGCGATGCCGCTGCCCTCGCTGGTGATCTGCCACCTGCTCGGGGTGTCGTACGCGGACCACGTCTTCCTCCAGGAGCGGACGGCGGACGCCCTGCGGGCCACCTCCACACCCGAGGAGATCGACGAGGCGGTCGCCGACCTCGGCCGGTACATGGACGGCGTGGTGCGCGCCAAGATCGACCGGCCCGGGGACGACATCATCAGCCGCCTGGTCACCGACCACGTGCGGACGGCCGGCTGCACCCCGGAGACCGCCGCGGACCTGGCCCGGCTGCTCCTGGTGGCCGGGCACGTGACCACCGTCAACATGATCGGCCTCGGCATCCTGACGCTCCTGCGGCACCCCGAGCAGCTGGCCGAGCTGCGTGCGGACGAGCGCCTGATCGGCCCCGCCGTCAACGAGCTGCTCCGGCACCTCACCATCACCCCCTCGCTGGCCCGGGTGGCGACCGAGGACGTGGAGGTCGGCGGCACGCTGATCCGGGCGGGGGACGGCGTGATGGTCCTGCTCTCCTCGGCGAACCGGGACGAGCGCGAGTTCGTCGATCCGGACGCCTTCGACATCCACCGGACCGAACGCGGCAACCTGGCCTTCGGCTGGGGCCCCCACCTCTGCCTCGGCGCGGCGCTGGCCCGCCTGGAACTCCAGATCGTCATCTCCGGGGTGCTGCGCCGGTTCCCGTCGCTGCGGCTCGCCGTCGACCTCGACAGCATTCCGTTCCGGCACAAGGTCAACATCTACGGGGTGCACGAGCTTCCGGTGGTCTGGAATGAGTAGCCCGGCCACCGCCGCGCCGGCCGGGGAGTTCCCGCTCTCCGCCCAGCAGGAGTTCCTCTGGGAGGGAGCGCGGTTCCGCTCCTTCGGGCAGCCCATCGCCTCCCGGGGCAACCCGTCCATCGCCGTGGAGCTGGCGGGCGAGCTGGACCTCGGCCGGTTCCGGCACGCCCTCGAACTGATGATCCGGCGCCACGAGAGCCTGCGCACCACGCTCACCGACGTCGGCCCCGCGCCGCTCCAGCGGGTGGCCGAGGACCTCGAACCGCCCATGGCCTACGTCGACCTGGCCGACTCGGTGCCCGAGGGCCGCCGCCTCCAGGCCGCCCGCGCGCTGGTGGCCGGCGACCGGGGCGGCGAGTTCCACCTGGTGGAGGGGCCGCTGTGGAGCTGCCTCGTGGTACGGATCGCGCCGGATCTGCACGTCCTCGCGCTCTCCTTCAGCCACCTGATCATCGACGGGGTGTCGCTGATCAGCTTCCTGGACCAGCTCGGCCGGCTGTACGACGGCGAGGAACTGCCCCCGCTGAAGCAGCAGTACCGGCACTTCGCCGAGGAGTCCCGCCGGCCCGCCCCGGACCTGGAAGCACGGCTCGACCACTGGCGCCGCCACCTGCTGCCGCTGCCGGGCCGGCTCTCCTTCCCGACCGACTACTCGGCCGTACCGCCGGCCCTGATCTCGTTCGCGGAGGAGGACTTCCGCAGCCCGCTCACCGCGCCCCGGCTGCGCGAGCTGTCGGTCCTCAACTCGGCGACACCGTTCATCCTCAACCTCGCCGCCTACGCGGCCGTGCTCGCCCGCACCGGCGGCGCGGAGCGCGTGGTCATCGGCTCCAGTGTGGCCCGGCTCGACCTCAAGGCCGACGACGACCAGCTGGGCTACTACCTGGACAACATCTTCGTCCCGGTCCGGGTGCGCCCCAAGGACACGGTGGGCGAACTGGTCGGCCAGGTCCGGGAGTCCGTGGCGGCCGCGCAGCGCAACATCGTCCCGTACACGGCGCTCGCCGCCGCGCTGAAGCCCGACTTCGAGGAGAGCCGGCCCTGGCCCGGGATCCACCTGTACGACGCCTGGGTGCGCGGCCGCGTCTTCGAGGCGGCGACCGACACGGCCGCCCCGGCGTCCTTCGGCAGCACCACCGTGAAGCTGTTCTCCGCCCCGGGCGGCTCCGCGCCTCGGGCCGTCACCGACCCCCGGCACCAGGAGGCCTACTCCCGGTACTACCTGCCGTCGCTGTACCTGAACGACGCCGCCGGGTCCAACGGATACCTCGAGTACAACCGCGCGGTGTTCGCCCGCGACACCGTCCGCCGGCTCGCCGCCGACCAGCAGGCCTTCGTCGCCCGACTGGCCGATCCGCGGGCCCGGGTCGACGAGGTGTGGCACGCCGTGAAGGGCACCACGGAAGGGAAGCGCACACTGTCATGACAACCGTCAGCACCGAGACGGTCGTGGCCGACGCCACGACCCGCTACCGGCCGGTCCCCACCGCCGCCGCGGACCTGCTGGGGGCCGCCCGGTGACGACCCCGTCCGCGCTGTGGGAGCGCGCCCGGTTCGACTGGGACACCAGCGGCAACCGGACCCTGGCGAGCGCGCGCCACCTGTCCGACACCGCCCTGGCCGTCCGGCCCGGCTGGCAGACGTTCCGGGCGGGCCCGGTGACCGTCGCCTACGGCGGCTACCGGGCCGGGCGGAGCCACGTGCTGCCGTTCCTGCGGGAACGGGCACGGGCGGCGGGCCTCGCGACGGGCGAGGTCCGGGAAGGCGCTCCCGGCGGCCGTCTCCCGGACGCGGAACTCGTGGCTTTCGGCTGCTCGGCCCGCCGGGCGGCCGCGCTGCCCACGGCGGGGGCCGTGGTCGCCCCGTTCCGGGTGCACCTGGTGCTGCCGCTCGCCACGGCCGGGGAGCGCCGGCCGCTCGTCGTCTCCCGCAAGGAGCGCCAGCGCTTCGCACGCGAGCGGGTGTCACGCGGCTGGAAGCTCGAACCGACCGACGACGAGGCCGACTTCGGCTACTTCTACCGGCGGATGCACCTGCCGACGATGGCGCGCAGGCACGGCGAGGCCACCCGCTCGGTCGGGCCGGCGGCGGCACGCGACGCGATCCTCGCCCGGGGAGTGCTCTTCTTCGTCACCGAGCACGGCGAGCGCCGCGCCGGCATGCTGTGCCGTCTCGACCGGCCCGGACGCACCCTGACCCTGCGCCTGGCCGGCGTCCTCGACGGCGCGGACGAGCACTACCGCTCGGGCATCTTCATGGCGATGTACATCCTCATCGCCCGGTGGGCCGCCGAGCAGCGGCTCGCCCGGCTGGACCTGTCCGGCTCCGAGCCGTTCCTGAGCAAGGGGATCCTCCAGTTCAAACGCAAGCTCCACCCGCACGTCGAGCTGCCCCCGAACCACTTCGCCGCCAAGCGCCTGTGGATCGGCGCCCGCCGTGACACGCCGGCCGTCCGCGACCTGCTGGCCGCCAATCCGGTGGTCGCCATGGGCCCGTCCGGCCGGTTCGAGGCGGTGTACTTCCACGATGCCCGGCGGCCGCCGAGGACCGACCTGCGCTGGGAGGGCCTGAACATCCCCAGCGCCCGGCACGTGCACCTCGACGCCTTCCTGGCCGGGCTGCCCACGGGCGCGGGAGCGGTGCGACCATGCGCGTAGGAGTGGTGATCCTCCCCACCGCCGGCTGGCCCGAGGGTGCCGAACCCTGGCGGCTGGCCGACGAGATGGGCTTCGCGCACGCCTGGACGTACGACCACCTCGCCTGGCGCGACCTGCTGGACCGGCGCTGGTTCGCCGCGGTGCCCACGCTCGCGGCCGCCGCCGTCTCCACGCGGCGGATCGACCTCGGCACCCTGGTCGCCTCGCCCAACTTCCGCCACCCGGTCCCGCTGGTGAAGGAGGCCCTCACGCTGCGCGACCTGTCCGGCGGCCGGTTCACCCTCGGCATCGGCGCCGGCGCGGGCGGTGCGGACGCCCGGATGCTGGGCTACGACGAACCGGAGCCCGCCGAACGGGCCGCGCGGTTCGGTGAATTCGCCGAGCTCACCGACCGGCTGCTACGGGAGCCGGTGGTGGACTTCGACGGCCGACACTTCCGGGCGCGGTCGGCTCGTACCGATCCCGGTGTCGGCCCGGAGCGGGCCCTGCCGCTCGCGGTGGCGGCGGGCGGCCCCCGGGGCATGCGGCTCGCCGTCCGGCACGCCGACATCTGGGTGTCCAACGGCTCGTCACCGAGCCCCGGCCTGGTCGCGCCGTCCGTGACCCCGGAACTCGCGGCGCGGCAGGTCACCAGGCTGGAGGAGATCTGCTCCGAACTCGGCCGCCCGCCCGACACCCTGCGCCGGCTCGTCCTGGACGTGAACCGGACGGATCCGCCGCTCGCCTCGGTGGCCGCGTTCACGGACGCCGTCGGACAGTACCGGGAGGCCGGCTTCACCGACCTGGTGGTGCCCTTCCCCCGTACGGAGCCACCGTTCGCGGGCGACCTCGCCGTACTGGAGCGCATCGCGTCCGACGTCCTGCCGACCCTGAGCGCCCCGGCCACCTCCGCCGGCCCCCACCAGACCTGAAGGAGCGCACGTTGCCAGGAACGCACCCGTGGTTCGGGGTCGACTCCCCACCGGCCGGCCGGACGCTGAGTACGCGGCAGGTCAGGGAGGTGCTGCGGCACGAGCTCCGCGACTGCGGAACCCGCCTGCAGTCCGACGTCCTCGCCCTCCAGCCCCTGTTGGCGACCCGGGAGGCCTACGACGAGCTCTTCACCTCGGCCCGCGGGCTGCTCAGGCTGCTCGAACGCGCGGTGCGGGAGGCCGCCGGAGACCGCGCCGGGCGCCTCGCGGCCCTGGGCACCGACGAGGTGCCGTACCCCTTCTTCGTGGCCGACGAGGACTTCGAAATGCGGTACGCCGCCAGCATGGCCCGTCCTGACGTGGTGATCGGCCCGGACGGGCCGAAGTTCCTGGAGTTCAACGTCAGCGGAACCTTCGGCGGCCCGGCGGAGATCCACCTGTTCACCCACGCGTGGACCCGGATCTACGGCGGTCCCGGCGTCGCACCCTTCAGCGGCCACGAGCCGTTCGCGGCCCGCGCCGAGCTGTACCGGCGGGTGTGTACGGAGCTGGGCCTGCCCCTCGGCGTCGCCCTGCTGGGCAGCCGCCTGGACCGGCCCGGCGCGCAGACCGCCCGCTACTACGAGGTGGAGGCCGAGTACTTCCGGCAGCAGGGACTGGCCGCCGAGTTCGTCGAGCCGGCCGACCTGGAGGGCGGTCCCGGCACGCCGCGGGGCGCCGGGCGGGACCTCGCGTACCCGCTGCTGCACCGCTACTTCGCGATCGACGACTGGCGCAAGCTCGGCATCAGCCTGGACCCGGTGCACCGCGCCGTCCAGCGGGGCAGTCGGCTGTTCCCGCCCCAGAGCAGCTATCTCGTCGCGAACAAGAAGGTCCTGGCCTGGATATCCGAGGGCCGGCCCTGGATGACGGAGGAGGATCGCGCGCTGGTGGAGCGCTGTCTTCCGTGGACGCGCCTGGTGTACGACCGGAAGCTCGCATGGGGAGGCCGCCGCCACGACCTCGCCGACCTGCTGCTCGACAACCAGCAGCACTTCGTGCTGAAGAAGGCCATCGGCATGATGGGCCTGGAGGTGACCCTCGGCCCGTACGTGACCGGTCCGCAGTGGCGCGGCGAGGTGGCCCGCGCGCTGGCCGAGGGCGACACCATCGTCCAACAGTACGTGGAGCCGGGGAGGTTCCGGATGGCGATGTCCAGCGCGTCGGGCCCGGAGGTACAGAGCGTGGACATCGCCCCGGTCCTGAGCCCCGTCCTGTTCGGCGGCGTGCCCGCGGGCTGCTGGGCCCGCTACCACGGCTCGGGTCAGGCCGGGATGATCGGCGCCAGCGGGTTCGGTGCGACGGAGAACGTCCTGCTCGCCACCGGCGGCCCGCACCCGTGAGCCGGGCCCCCGCCGCCGGGGGCCGTCGGACGGCGACCCCCGGGAACGCTGAATCGAAACCGGGGCGACCACCGCCTCCCGCCCGGTCGGGGAAGCCCGGTCAGAGGAAGTAGAGCCGGTTCAGGGACACCTCCTGGGCGGGTTCGGAGCGCAGCGGGGCGCCGTCGAGGGTGACCAGGCCGTCACGGGGGTCGACCAGGATCTCGCCGAGGCGGGTGTTGCGGACCATGTCCGCGGGCCCGATGCCACGGGTGTGGCGGACCGGGACGCGGCGGCGCCGGGTGGTCATGGTGTCGTGCGGGCGGTCGCGGGTGCCGGATTCGGCGGCGGCGCCCTCGTGCGGTGCCGGTCACCCCCTGCCGCACACAGACGACCGGCGGCTCAGCGGTGCTCGGGGTTCTCGAAGTCGAAGCGGCAGCCGGCGTCCCACTCGGAGCGCTGGTTGCCGTGGGCCGGGATGCCGCCGGCGTCCTTGAGTAGGCGGGCGAGGTGGAGCTGGTTCCAGGTCATGAAGGTGGTGTTGCGGTTGGTGAAGTCGTTCTGCGGGCCGCCGGAGCCCGGGTCCAGGTAGGAGGGGCCGGGGCCGGCCTCGCCGACCCAGCCGGCGTCGGCCTGGGGCGGGACGGTGTAGCCGAGGTGCTGGAGGCTGTAGAGGACGTTCATCGCGCAGTGCTTGGCGCCGTCCTCGTTCCCGGTGATCAGGCAGCCGCCGACCCGGCCGTAGTAGGCGTACTGGCCCTGGGAGTTGAGGATCGAGGAGCAGGCGTAGAGGCGCTCGATGACCTTCTTCATGACGGAAGAGTTGTCCCCCAGCCAGATCGGCGGAACACTCTGGCACCCTACCTGACCAGCTGAAATTCCTGAAGAGTCTGCGCCCTCTCACCCGTCGAGACGCTGGCCCTCCCTGTGCCAGCTCCGCGGCAGGGTCGCCCACCGTGATGCTTCCCGACAGGAGGACTACGACCGGGCTCTCCTTGACCCGGTCTTTCTGGTGATACCTGGCGACGGCCGCAATCACCACGACGCTCGCTCAGCGACAGCAAGCACAGGGCAAATGCCCCAGCCGTCCACTTGCTACTGCTCTCGAAGGCGTCAGTGCACGGTGCGATGATCGCTTGAACTACACCGGAGGCGCACCGTGGTCATCAAATGGGATCAACTGAGCCAGCCCAAGTTCGACGAGATCGTCGAGGCACTGATCCACCGTCTCCACAGTGGAGGCTCCGAGGTCCACGCCGTGAACGGGCGCGGCGGCGACGACGGTGTGGACATCCTGGTCCGCACCGGATCTCACGAACACATCTACCAGTTGAAGTACTATCCCGACGGGTTCGCCACCTCCGCCAAGGGCCGGAGGTCCAGCATCCGCAGTTCCTTCCGTCGTGCTGCCGGCCGCGGGCCGCAGGCGTGGACCCTGGTTGTGCCGTGCACGGTCAGTCACTCCGAACGCGGCTTCGTCGAGGACCTCCCGGGCGAACGACCGATCGCGGTCTCGATCATGGACCGAACCGCTCTCAACGACTTGTTGGCCATACACAGTGACCTGGACGCGTACTTCAACCGGGATCACCTTCTGGAGGCGGCGAAGGTCTACAACCGCGAACGTGACATCCTCCTCGGCGGCCACCGCGACATCACCGAGCGAGTGAGCGCCCTGGGCCGCCAGATGGACACCCTCGATCCGCACTGGACCGTCGACTTCGTCCGGCAGGGCGACAAGGTTGTCCAGACCCTTGTCGGGAAGCACCCTCGCGCACATGAGATGAGCCCGATCCGGATCAACCTGACGGGACACTGCCGAGCATTCCAGCCGGGGTTGGAGTCCGCCCTGGAACGTGTCATGGGCTTCGGCATCGCCGAAGAGGTGGTGCTGCCAGCCGAGGCCGTCGAGAAACTGACCGTGGAGGGCCCCGAGTGGCTGTCGCGCACACATGAGAACGTCGAAGTGGCGTGGTGCCCGGTAGAGCCGGCCCCCTACGCCGGCGCTGCACTCGAAGTGGCGTTCCTGAACCCACAGGGCAGGGAGGTTGCCACGTACACGGGTCGCGTCAACGGCCTCGGGTCCGGCAGTCTGGGCCGGTCGGTCGAGGCCACCGTCGGAGGTTCGGGGCGGCTACGTCTGCTGCACCCGTTCGACACTGGGCGACCGGCGAAGCTCGGTTTCTCCTTCACCCTCGGCGAGAGCGAGCCCGCCGACGCCCTGCGACTCCTAGTACTGCAACGGTGCTTAGCGTGATGAGGCTTCGGTTTTCGGGCTGTGGCCTCGTCGTTTGTAGTGGCTGTTCCGGGCTTGGTGCTGGCGT
>NZ_JBEXJK010000275.1:0-10953 GCF_040609095.1 Kitasatospora sp. NPDC004799 | reverse complement strand
GGGGGGGGGGCGGCCGCCGCCCGCCGACGACCGGGCCGCCTTCCTGCGGCTGTCGCTGGCGGTGGTCTGCCGCTCGATCGCCTTCGTCGGGCTGAGCACCTTCCTGTCGCTGTTCACCGTCCAGCGCCTCGGCGGGGGGCCGGCGGCGGGCACCGCGGCGCTGGTGGTGCTGTACGCGGGCGGCGCGGTGGGCTCGGTGCTGGGCGGCGCGCTGGCGGACCGCTGGGGGCGGGTCGCGGCGGCCCGCCGGTCGTACCTGGTGGCGGCGGCCGCGGTGGCCGGGGTGCTGCTGCTGCCGGGCCCGCTGCTGTACCTGTGCGTGGCGCTGGCCTCGGCCGGGCTGTACGTGCCGTTCTCGCTGCAGGTCACCCTGGGGCAGGACTACCTGCCGTCGCGGGTCGGCACCGCGAGCGGGATCACGCTCGGGCTGACGGTGAGCGTCGGCGGCCTGGCGAGCCCGCTGATCGGCGGCCTCGCGGACGCCACCTCGCTGCGCACGGCGCTGCTGCCGCTGGTGCTGATGCCGGTGCTGAGCTGGGCACTGTTCCGCACGCTGCCCGAGCCGCTCGTGCCCGAGCCCGTCGCGCCGGAGCCGCCCGAGCCGCCCGTCGCGCCGGAGCCGCCCGGGCCAACGGTGCCGCCGACAGGTCAGGACGCGACCGACGCGACCACCTCCGCGTAGGCGTCGAACAGCCGGGGCGCGCCCGGCCTCGGGTCGGCGAGCAGCAGGGCCCAGCAGCGGGCGACCAGCGCGCGGGCCCCGGTGCCGGGCCAGGGCTGCGGCAGCAGCTCCGGGGGCAGCAGCGGGTCGGGCTCGCTCGCCTCGGTGAAGACGGCGGCCAACTCGACGGCCACGGTGAGCAGTTCGGTCTCCGACAGGCCGCCCGTGGTGAGCCGGTCGAGCTGCTCGGCGGCGAAGCCGGCCAGCCGCCGGTGGCCCTCGGCGACCTCGTCCAGCGGCCACCAGCGGCCGGCGAGCTCCCGGGGCTCCGCGGTGTCGCCGGTGTGCAGGTCGCGGGTGCTGAGCAGGGTGAGGTTGCCGAGGACGCCGAGGGCGCCGGCCGCCTCCCGGACCTCCGGCTCCCAGGGGTGCGGCGAGACGTAGAGCCCGTTCTGCACCGGGGCGCCGCCGAGCCGCAGCAGCGCCTCGCGCAGCCCGTCGCGAGCGGTGCGCTCGCGTTCGGGGACGGCGAAGCCGGCCAGGTGCCAGGTGCCGTCCCAGGGGGCCTCGCCGCGGTCCTGGGCGTACATCAGGGCGAGGTACCGGACGTCCGGCTCGATCTCGCGGCGGGTCGCGGCGGTGGCGCGCAGCAGCGCCCGGCGGCCGCGGCCCTCCTGGACGAACCGGCCGTCGGCGGTGAGGCGCCGGATGGTCAGTCGGACCTGCTGGTCGCTCATGCCGAGCCGGCCGGCCACGGCGTAGAGGTCGCCGCAGTCGACCGTGCCGTCGGCGCGGACCATCGCGTCCACCAGCACCCGGGTGGGGATCTCCTGCATGGCGATCATCCTAGTGCGTTCATATCTGCTACGGTCGTTTTCAAAACGATCGATGGGAGAATGAACGAAATGAAGCTCTCCGGAAGGCGGGGCCGCCGGCTCTGGGGGCCGCTGCTGGCCGTGGCCGTGCTGCTGGCCGGCGCGGGCGGCTGGGTGGTGTACCAGAACGAGTACGACCTCGTGGAGGAACGCGTCACCGTCACCGGCGGCCGGCAGCCGCTCCAGGGCGTGCTGGCCCGCCCGACCGGCGGCCACGGACCGTACGGGCTGGTGGTCTTCGTGCACGGTGACGGGCCCGTGGACGCCACCCACGACACCTTCTACCGGCCGCTCTGGGAGGCGATGGCGAAGGCCGGGTACGCGACGCTCTCCTGGGACAAGCCGGGCGTGAACAACGCCCCCGGCGACTGGCTGGACCAGAGCATGCAGGACCGCGCCGACGAGGTGCTCGCCGCGATCCGCTGGGCCAAGGGCCGGCCGGGCATCGACCCGGACCGGATCGGCCTCTGGGGCGCCAGCCAGGCCGGCTGGGTGATGCCCAGGGCGGCCCGGCAGTCCCCGGACGTCAAGTTCGTGATCGCCGTCGGCCCCGCCGTCAACTGGCTCCAGCAGGGCCGCTACAACCTGCTCGCCGAACTCCGGGAACGCCACGCCCCGCCCGCGGAGACGGCGGCCGCCGTCGCCCGCAGCGACCGCAACCTGGCCGCCCTGCGGGCCGGTTCGACCTTCGAGCAGTACCGGGCCGCCGGCGGCGACACCGAGGGGCTGACCCCCGAGCGGTGGGCCTTCAACAAGCGCAACTTCACCTCCGACGCCACCGAGGACCTCGCCGCCCTCCGGGTGCCGGTGCAGCTGGTCCTCGGCGGCCGGGACGTCAACGTCGACAGCGACGACACCGAAGCCGGCTACCGCCGCCTCGTCACCACCCCGGGTCTGCTCCAGGTGCTGCGCCTCCCGGACGCGACCCACACCATGGTGCCGAAGGACGTCGAGGACTCCGAACTGCGCAGCACCGTCCTGGCCGTCGCCGCGCCGCGCTCGCTGTTCGCCCCCGGCTACCTGGACGGCATGCGCGACTTCCTGACCTCGCTCGACCGGCGGAAGGGCTGACCCGCGATGAGACTGCTGGCCCTCGGCGGCGCCGGCGCGATGGGCCGGGTCGCCGCCCGGGTCGCCGCCGCGCTGCCCGGCGTCCACGAGCTGGTGGTCGCCGACCGCGACCTCGACGCCGCCCGCCGCACCGCCGCCGCGCTGGCCGCCGGCGCACCGGTGCCCGTCCGCGCGGCCCGGGTCGACGTCACGGACGGAGCGGGGCTGCACGCCGCCCTCGCGGAGGCCGACGCCGTGCTCAACACCGTCGGCCCGTACTACCGCTACGGCCTCGACGTGCTGCGCGCCGCGATCCGCACCGGCACCCACTACCTGGACATCTGCGACGACTGGGAGCCCACCGCCGCGATGCTGGAACTGGACGGCGAGGCCCGCGCCGCCGGGGTCCGCGCGGTGCTCGGCACGGGCGCCAGCCCCGGCGTCAGCAACCTGCTCGCCGCCCGGGCCGCCGCCCGCCTCGACACCCTGACCGACCTGTACACCGCCTGGCCGGTCGACGTCGGGCCCGAAGCCGGCTCCCCGCCCGCCGACACCCCGCCGCGCGACCCGGGCGGCGCGCCCTCGGCCGCCGCCGTGCACTGGATGCAGCAGATCAGCGGCACCGTCGCGGCGGTGGAGGGCGGCCGGCTCGTCCGGCGGCCCCCGCTGCGCCCGGTCGTCCTCGACCTGCCCGGCGGCCACCGCGGCACCGCCTACACCGTCGGCCACCCCGAGCCGGTCACCCTGCACCGCAGCCTGCGGCCCGGCGGCGACGCGGCCGACCTGATGGTGGTGAGGGCCGGCACCGCCGCCTACCTGGACGTGCTGCGCGACGACCTGGACGCCGGACGGCTGACCAACGAGACCGCCGCCGCGGACCTCGACCGCCCGACCGTGCGCCGCACCCTGCGGGCCGCCGCCCGGGCCGCCCGCTTCCGCGGCCCGGGCACCCTCCCGCCCTTCTTCGCCGCCGCGACCGGCATCCGCGACGGCCGCCCGGCGGCGGTCCTCGTCCATCTGAGGGGAGCGGACGGGCTGCTGGCGGACATGGCGGAGGCGACCGGCGTCCCGGCGGGGCTGGGGCTGGCCCAGGTGCTGGACGGGACGGTGGGGCCGGGGGTGCATCCGCCGGAGGCGGTGATCGACGGGGGCCGGTTCTTCGCCGAACTGGCCCGGGAGTGCCCCGGAGTGGAGGTGGTGGAGGAGCTGTAGGCGGGTCCCCGCGGGGCGGAGCCGCTGGGATGAGGCCGCGTTTGCCGCCGAGGCCCCCTTGGCAACGCATCACGGCATTCGCCGCCGATGCCGTGGAGGCTTCGCATGACCGACACATTGACGCACCTCGTCCCCGCCCGGATCGAGGTGACGGACTCGCTCAGCCGGGACGTCGTGACCACGACGGGCGTCCACGTGGACGCCCGTGCCGGACGGCGCCACCTGGTGGCGCCGTTCCACAACTCCGCGCTCACCAGGCCCCGGGAGGGGCTGCGCCACGAGGCCCTGGTGATCACTCCGACCCCGGACGGAGCCCGCATGGTCCACCTGACCCAGGCCGACGACGGCAAGGGCCCGCGGTGGGCGTCGAAGGAGGTGTTCGCCGAGGTCTGCGCGAAGGCGCCGCCCAGCGCGGTGGTCGTGGTGCGCGCACCGCGGTGGAACGTCCAGGACGTGCCGCGGGACGTGTGCGTGTTCATCGGCGGCGGGAAGGTGTACGCCTCGTCGCTGGCGGCGGACGGCCGGACCTGGGACGCCCCGACCGAACTCCCCGACCTCACGGGGGCGTCGGGCCTGACCGTGACGCACTCGACCTTCACCGGCCCGGTCGGCGGGCCGCAGTTCCTGCCCGTGGTCTCGGTGGTCTCCGGGGCCGGCGGGGCCAGGACCGTCGCGTGCCTGAGCCCCACCGAGGACGGGGGGCTGTCCCCGGTCTGCTCCTACCCCTCCGCCGAGGAGGCCTCCCACACGGTCCTGCTCCGTGCCGCCTCCGCGGACCTGCGGCGGACCACCTGCGCGTACACCCGGGCCGAGGCACCGGGGCCCCTGGTCCTGTGCGTGGACGACCGCGAGCAGAACCCGAGGGAGTACACCTATCCGGGGCAGGTGGACCGCGTCGTCGCGGCCGCGGCGGACGTCGACCGGGCCTTCTTCCTGGTCCAGGAGCTCTCCGGGCAGCTGCACAGCTGGGTCCTGACGGCCGGCGGCGCGCAGGTCCTGGACCCGAAACCGCTGCACGCCCCCGGAGTCCGCTTCCGCCACGCCGTCGTCGAGAACGCCGGGACACCGGGGAACCCGCTGTGGTCCGTGTACGCGGTCGACGAGCAGGACCGCCTGTGGGCCGTCCACCAGCACGACACCAGGCCCTTCCTGGAGGACGGCACCCCCCACTGGTCGCCGCCGATCCCGATCGACCGGAACGTCGCCGGGTTCGGGGCGGCCCATGACACGGCCGACTGCACCTCGCTGTTCCACTACCACACCGGCCAGGACGCCCCGGAGCTGCGGCTCGAGGTCCAGGACCACGCCACCGGGACCTGGCGCGAGAACGAGGTCCGCGTCCTCGGCGGTACGGCCTTCGAGGTGACCCGCCACCGGGTGGAAGCCCTCGTCGTCACCGCCGAGGGCGTGCCCCTGCCGAACTGGCCGGTCGAGGTGACCACGGCCCCGGAGTCGGCCCCGGTCGAGGTGACCTGGCGCGGGAACGCCCACCACCTGAGTGCCGGACCCACGGGGATGACGACCGATCCGACCGGCCGGATCACCCTCACCCTGGTTCCCACCGGTCTCGTGGCGCCCCGCCTGCTGATGCGGGCCAAGGGGCTCGACACGCCGTTCACGGTCCAGCCCGCGCTCGCCGTCCACCGCTACCTGTCGGGAGACGGGCGGCTCAACCCGACCGACCCCGGCGGCGGCCTGGCTCCGTTCAAGGGCGCCGTGCTGGCGGCGGCGACCACGCGGGACCCCACGCCCGAGCCCCTGGCCCGGCTGGCGGCGGCGAGTCCCGCACTGGCCGACAAGGCGGCCACCTCCGTCCAGAAGGTCGCCCTGCTCGGGATGGACCCGGACCGTCCGATGACCGACGCGGAACTGGGCTCCGGCCTCATTCCCGTGCGCGAGACGGTGGTCCACTCCCTCAGGAACTGGTTCACCGACGGGTGGAACTCCGTCACGCGCACGGCCGGGAGCGCCTGGCGCAGCATCAGGAACGGCGCCTCGGCGGTCGTCGACTGGGCGCGGGACCAGGCGAAGCGGCTGTGGCAGCTGACGATCCGGATCGGCGAGAACATCGTCCACGAACTCCAGCTGGTGGAACAGGGGTTGGAGACCGCGGGCCACTTCATCGCGAACGTCTTCCACCAGATCGAGGCCGCGATCGAGAAGGTGATCGACTGGCTGAAGGCGGTGTTCGGCTTCAAGGACATCTGGGAGACCAAGATGGCCCTGGAATCGGCGCTCAAGGGCGTCGTCGCCTCCGTCTCCGGCGGTCTCAAGAGGCTCGGAGCCGGTGCCGACACCTGGCTGAACGGCCTCGACCAGCAGGTCGAGACCGCCCTGGACGCGCTCGCGGGACAGGTGAAGGGCACCAGTCTGAACCAGCTGAAACGCGACAAGGCCCACCCGCTACTGGGCGGGGGCTCCTCCGGCGGCTCGTTCACGTCCGTCGTCGGCGTCCACCACAACTGGATGATGGACAAGGTGCAGTCCGCCGAGCCGGCGATCCCGGCGGCCAAGGGCGGGACTCCGACGGACACCTTCGTCACGGCCCTGACGGCCGCTGCCACGGCGTTCCTCGAGGCCGCGACGACGACCTGGACGAGCCTCCAGTCGATGCTCACGACCCAGACCCTGGCCGACCAGGGGCTCGACGGCCTGATCGACGGGCTGCGTTCGCTCGCCCACGCCGCCGTCACCTTCGCCAAGGCCCTGCTCGACGCCGCCGTCGGCCTGCTCCTCGACGGCCTCGGAGGCGTCGTCGACCTGCTGACCACCGAACTCGACCTCGGCCCGCTCAACACCGTGTGGGGATGGATCGCGGACCTCGCCGGACACGGGGACGACTCGGCACTCACTCCGGCCGCCCTCATCGCCCTGCTCGCCGCGTTCCCGCTCACCATCGTCTACAAGCTCGTCAAGGGCCACGACCAGGCTCCCTTCCCCGGCGGCGAGCTCCCCGACTTCGGCCTCGTCCACCAGGGGAAGGCGACCGCCGCCGTCGGCGCCCCCGGCCTCGAACCCGGCGGGGGCGGGGACGCGGACCTGACAGTCGTCACCCTGATCGCCGGCGCCCTGACCTACCTGTACGTCATCCCGGTCATCGCGGTCGACATGAGCCCCGAACCACCGCGCTGGCTCAGGGTGGCCGTCGTCGGCATGTCCCTGATCATCGTCGTCCTGGGTGCCGTAGGACAACTGGCCACGACCTCGGGACGGTGGCAGGACGTCCTCCCCTGGATCGGCATCGTGGCGCAGGGGTTCGGCAACACCCTGGACCTGATCCTCCAGGTGGCGGCCGTCGAGGGCATCGACGCCCTCATGCCCCTGGTCTACACCGTCATCGGCCTGATCTGCCTGGTCGTCATCGGCATCGAGATCGGCGACAAGTCCCTCGAGAAGGGCGCGGCGATCGCCGCGGCCATCAGTGGGACCGTCCCCACGGTGTGCGGATTCCTGGGCTGCCCGTTCGTGGCGGAAGCCAGCGGCGAAACGATCCGCGTACTCAGGGCCCTGATCGACACACTGGGCTACGGCATCTGCGGTGCCGCCGAGATGCGTCTCGTCACCACATGACCCACCCGGCTCCCCCGCCGAGGGTCCCGGCGGGGGAGCCGCGGGTCAGCGCGGGTCGTGCTCCGTCCACGGGCGCAGCTTCTCCGGGTTGCGGACCGCCCAGATGCGGGCGATCCGGCCGTCCACCAGCTCGAACGCCGCCACCGTCGCGGTGCGGCCGCCGTACCGGGCGACCAGGCCGGGGCGGCCGTTGACGGACCGTTCGAGGAGCGTGAGCCCGGGCGCCCGGTCGGCGAAGTGCACCAGGTACTGGGCGATCCGCCCGCCGCCCACCACCGGCCGCAGGGCGGCGCCGGCCAGGCCCCCGCCGTCGGCGGTCATCGTGGCGTCCGGCGCGAGCAGACCGACCAGGGCCGCGATGTCCCGGGCCTCCCAGGCCTCCTTGAACTCCCGGACGACGCCGGCCTGCGCGCCGGTCGGCGCCGCCGGGGCCTGCGCGGCCCGGACCCGCCGGCGGGCCGAGGTGGCCAGCTGGCGGCAGGCCGCCGGGGTCCGGCCGACGATCGCGGCCACCTCGGGGAACGGGTAGCGGAAGACGTCGTGCAGGACGAACGCCACCCGCTCGGCCGGGGTCATCGACTCCAGGACGACCAGGAAGGCCATGCTCACCGACTCGTCCAGGGTGACCCAGTCCGCCGGGTCGGCCGGGCCGCCGCTGCCGCCGGCCTGGCCGCCGATCCACTCGCCGCGGTCGGGCAGCGGCTCGGGGATCCACTCGCCGACGTAGCGCTCCCGCCGGGCCCGGGCCGAGCCGAGCTGGTCCAGGCAGACCCGGGTGGCCACCGTGGTCAGCCAGGCGCCCGGCGACAGGACGGCCTCCTGCCGCTGCCGCGACAGCGCGTACCACCGGGCGTACGTCTCCTGCACCGCGTCCTCGGCCTCGGCCAGCGAACCGAGCAGCCGGTAGGCGAGGTTGATCAGCCGTCGTCGCTCGTCGACGACCGCGCTCAGGTCCGGTTCGGTGCTCATGGTCGGTGCTGCCCCCTGCTTCCGTTCGTCCGTGCCGCGTCCGACGGCCGAGCGCGGGTCCCGGTCCGGGACGGAATCCCGCCTCACACTTCGCCGGCCTGTCTCGTCGGATCAGCGGGACACTACCGACCGACCGCCGCGAGGCAGAAGAGGGGAACGCACCATGACCGTCCGGACCAGGGCAGGGGAAACGGTGGAAGCGTCGTCGAAGGCGGTGGTGGAGCGGCGCACCGGCGGCTACCTGCGCGCCGCCGTCGCGCTCCAGACCGTCACGGTCTTCTGCCAGGCGGCCACCGCCGGCCTGCTGCTCTCCACCTCCTACGGCGAGACGCTGCACAGCGTCGGCGCGCGGGTGATGTACGGCGCCTCGATGCTGTACCTGCTCGCCGCCGTCCTGGCCTGGCGGCCGGGCGGCGGTTCGCCCCGCCCGATCCTGTACGCCACCGGCTTCCTGGTGCTCGCCTCGGCCCAGGTCGTGCTGGGCGTCGCGCACGTCCCGTCGGTCCACGTCCCGCTGGGCGTGCTGATCTTCGGCCTGAGCCTGGCGGTGCTGGTACGGATGCCGGCCGCCCGCTCGGTGGGGCGGCCGGCCGGCACCCGGGACCGGTGAGGTCCCGCTCAGGGCTCTCGGGGCTCTGAGGGCTCTGAGGGCGCTCGGGGCTCTCAGGAGCCGAGGGTCCAGCTCTGCCCGGCGGCCGGGCGGGTGGTGACGGGGGTTCCGGCGGTGCCCGCGCCGGCGTCCAGGACGAGGCCGGTGGCGATGTTGGTGACGGTGACGGCGCCGCCGGCCGGGGCCTGGGTCAGCTTCCACTCCTGCCACGGGTTGCCGGGCGCCAGGTCGAGCAGGTAGGCGCTGTCGCCGGCGGAGGCCCCGGCGGAGAGCACGGTGTGCCGGTGGGGCCCGGTGGAGCAGTTGTCGCTGATCCGCACGGTGCCGTCGGGGTTGGAGGCGAAGGTCCACTGCTGCGCCGGGTCACCGGGGCGCACGGGCTCCAGGTCGGTGATCGAGCCGAGCGGCGCGGTGCAGGAGCCGAGTAGCGACAGGGCGAGGCCGCCGCCGGTCGTCAGCGTGTGGAACTTCCCGTCGTCGACGGCGCCCGAACCGCCCGCCGCCCTGGGGGTGAGCCGGTAGAGCGCCGCGCCGTGCGGCGACAGGGCGGCGCCGAGCGGGCCGGTGACGGTCGAACTCGCCCCCGTCCACAGCTCCTTGGCCTGGTAGCCGGAGCCGCCGAGGCCGAGCTCGGCGAGGCTGGTGGCGACGGTGCGGGCGGCCGAAGGGTCCTGGTTGACCAGCAGCACGGCGGTGTCGCCGTCGGCGAGCCGCCGCTCCAGGACGACCGGCGCGCGCCCGTCGGCGGGCGGGGCGCCGACCAGGGTGGCCGGCCTGGCCAGGCTGTCCTGGTCGACGGCGATCACCTCGCGGTTCTTCAGGATCGCCAGACTCGTGTCGCTGATCCCGGTGGACCAGGTGTAGCCGTCCGCGCTGTGCCGGGACTGCGCGGCGGTGCGCAGGTCGGCGCCGGAGATCAGCGGGGCGGCGAGCATGGCGAGCACCGAGGCCTCCGTCCGCGACTCGTCGTCGGTGAACGGCTTGTGGCAGACGCAGGTGTCCGTGGTGCCCCACAGGCCGTAGACGTCGTGCCAGCCGGCGAACATCATGTCCAGGTCGTTCCAGCTGCCCGGGCGGACGTTGCCCGGGTACTCCAGCGCGGTGCGCAACTGCCCGTTCCAGAGCACCCCGTCGAGCTCGCTGCTGCGGTCGCCGCCGATCCGGCACAGGTTCGCGACCTGGCCGCACCAGATGCCGGTGGGCGCGTAGCCGGGGGCGTGGAACGGGGCCGTGCCGGCGGCCTGGACCACCGGGTCGGTGCGGGCCGGGTCGTCGGCGGCGAGCAGGTACGGCAGGCCGGTGTGGACGGGCTGGGCGGAGACGCTGAGGGTGACCTCGGGCCTGCCCTGGGCGGCGGAGGCGGCGTCCAGGGCGCGCTGGAAGGTCTGCACCCGGGTGTAGATCGAGCGGGTCAGCTCCTTGCCCTCGCCCTGGGTCCCGTAGTCGTGGCCGTCCGGTCCGGTGATCGCCGGGCCGTACGGGCAGTCGTCGTACTTGACGAAGTCGACGCCCCAGGCGACGAAGTCGGCCGCGTCGGTGGCTTCGTGGCCGAGGCTGCCGGGGTGCATCTGGCAGGTGAGGTAGGTGGCGGTGGCGTAGAGGCCGAACTTCATGCCCTTGCCGTGCGCGTAGTGGGCGAGGTACTCGATGCCGTTGACGGTGCGCCCGTCGACGGTCCGCGCGGGGAAGGGGTCGGGGCGCGGGACCAGGTGGCCGGAGGTCGGGTCCTCGCCGGTGCCGTCGGTGCCGCTGACCGGCCTCCCGGCGGCGTCGTACAGCTGCAGGCCGCCGTCGGCGTTGCGGACCAGGTCGGTGCTCTGGCCGTCGCGGTGCCAGAGCGACCAGCCGTCGTCGACGGTGACGGTGTCGTAGCCGGCCGCCACCAGGCCGTTGGCGGCCATGAAGTCGGTTGGCACGATGGCGCTGCCGAGGAAGGGCAGGAACTGCAGCGGCATCGGCATGTTGCTGGCGCTCTCGACCGTCTTGGCCACCAGGCCGATGCCGGC
>NZ_JBEXJK010000274.1:0-10965 GCF_040609095.1 Kitasatospora sp. NPDC004799 | reverse complement strand
GCGCCCCCGGCCCGCGCGGGTTCAGCGAGGCCGGCAGCGGCGGCTCGCCCGCGCCGCCTCCGCCGTTGCCGCCGTACGGGTTCCCGCCGCCCCCCGGGCGGCCCTCCTGCCACGTGTTCATGCCGACGAGGATGCCCGACCCCGGTCCGGCTGACTCCCCCCGGGGTGCCCGCCGGGCCTCTTGTAGCAGTTTTGATGCACGCGCCGGATCGTTCCGCCGAAACGTCCGGACACCCGGTGTTCCAGCTGCTGAAACGTTTCTTGACCAGCTCGAACACGGCGTGTTTGCATTCCAGGCATGGATCAGCGTTGGGCACTCACGCGTCGGCGGCACGTCGACCTGCGGCGCGGTGTGGCCTGTTCGCTCTGTCGCGGCTGACGCGCGCCCGTCGCATCCCCGCCCGCGCCGCACGTCCGCCGACGTAGCGCCCCCGGTGCCGTTCCCCCGGCACCGCTCCCGGCACCGGCCCCCACCGCGGCACCCTCCCCGCCACCGCGACCCGCCCCCGCGACCAGCCGCTGCGACCCGCCCCCGCGACCAGCCGCACCCGCGCCGCCCCCGCTTCCAGCCAGAGGTGAACCCATGGCCGTCGTCCTGTCCGTTTCCGGCTCCCCGTCCGCCACCTCCCGCACCACCCGCCTGCTGCGCCACGTCGACGCGCGGCTGGCCGAGCGCGGCCACCACGTCGTCCCCTTCGAGGCCCGCGGCCTGCCCGCGCACGCGCTGCTGTCGGGCGACTTCGACCACCCCGCGATCGTCGCCGTCACCGAGCTGTTCGCCCGCGCCGACGGCGTGGTCATCGGCACCCCCGTCTACAAGGCCGCCTACTCGGGCCTGCTGAAGGCCCTGCTGGACGTGCTCCCGCAGTACGCGCTGGACGGCAAGACCGTCCTGCCGCTCGCCACCGGCGGCTCGCCCGCGCACGTCCTCGCGGTGGACTACGCGCTGCGCCCGGTGCTCAGCTCGATGGGCGCCGGCCACATCACCCAGGGCTGGTTCGTGCTCGACCGCCACATCACCGCCCGGGAGGACGGGACGACCCTGGTGGAGCGCGAGACCGAAGCGCTGCTGGCTCCGGTCGTGGAGGGCTTCGCCACCGCCCTGGAGCGGCGGGCCGCACCCGCGCTGGCGAGCTGACGGACCGTCGCCGCGGCCCGTACGGGGCGTCCCCGAGACGGGCCGCGGCACCCCCTAGGGGGAGCCGCCCGGTGCCCCGTAGAACCTTGGTTGAGCGGCTTCATTCCGGCGGATGACGAGCCCTCCGCCGACGACTCCTAACGTGGATCACACATCCCCACCCGCCAGGAAGCGGCCCGATCGCGTCGGGTCCGGTGGCCAGGTCCACCGGGAGGGTGGAGACAACTCCCGGTCGAGGACTACCGCCCGCACCATGTCGCGCGGCGGGCGGGCCCGTGAGGCTGGGGGCCAACGGGTGAGCGCATCTTCCTTAGGAGAGTCCTGTGACGACGGCAGCAGCCGTGTACGACCCCCAGCTTCCCGGCGGAGCGTCCGCCGTCGCCGCGTCGGCCCGTCAGGTCACCAAGGCGTACGGCTCGGGCGAGACCAGGGTGACCGCGCTGGACGCGGTCGACGTCGACATCCAGCGCGGCCGGTTCACCGCGATCATGGGCCCCTCGGGCTCCGGCAAGTCCACCCTGATGCACTGCCTGGCGGGCCTCGACACGGTCAGCTCCGGGCGGATCTGGATCGGTGACACCGAGATCACCGGCCTCAAGGACAAGCAGCTCACCAGACTCCGGCGCGACAAGATCGGCTTCATCTTCCAGGCCTTCAACCTGCTCCCGACCCTGAACGCGCTGGAGAACATCACGCTGCCGATGGACATCGCCGGGCGCCGGCCCGATCAGGCCTGGCTGGACCAGGTGGTGGAGACGGTCGGCCTGTCCGGCCGGCTCAAGCACCGCCCCGCCCAGCTCTCCGGCGGCCAGCAGCAGCGCGTCGCGGTGGCCCGGGCGCTGGCCGCCCGCCCCGAGATCATCTTCGGCGACGAGCCCACCGGGAACCTGGACTCCCGCTCCGGCGCCGAGGTGCTGACCTTCCTGCGCCGCTCGGTGGACGAGCTGGGCCAGACCATCGTGATGGTCACCCACGACCCGGTCGCCGCCGGCTACGCGGACCGCGTGCTCTTCCTCGCCGACGGCGTGATCGTGGACGAGATGCACGCGCCCACCGCCGACTCCGTCCTCGAACGCATGCGCCGTTTCGACGGCAAGCGCACCAGCTGAGCGGCGGGCCGACACCACCATGCTGCTCAGAACCTCACTGCGGAGCTTCTTCGCCCACAAGGGCCGGATGGCGCTCTCGCTCGTCGCCGTCGTGCTGTCGGTGGCCTTCGTCTCCGGCACCCTGGTGTTCTCGAACACCGCCACCGGCACCTTCGACAAGCTCTTCGCCGCGACCGCCTCGGACGTCTCGGTCCAGCCGCCCAAGCCGGCCGAGGACGAGGAGCCGCAGGCCGCCAGGCTGCCGACCGTCCCGGTCGCGCTCGCCGACCGGGTCGCCGCGGTACCGGGCGTGAAGAAGGCCGTCGGCCAGGTCATGGTCGGCAACGCCGTCCTGGTCGACCCGGCCACCAACAAGCTGGTCGGCCCGACCACCGGCGCGCCCACGCTGCTCGGCAACTGGACCGACACCCCGCGCAACCCGGTCACCGTCACCTCCGGCCACGCGCCGCGGAACCCCGGTGAGCTGGTGCTGGACGCGGACACCGCGAAGAAGGCGAAGCTCGGCCTCGGCGACCGGATCCGGGTCGAGAACGCCGGCGGCAAGCACGACTTCACCATCGCCGGCATCGCCACCTTCACCACCACCAACCCGGGCGCGGCGCTCGGCTTCCTGGACACCCCGACCGCCCAGCAGGTGCTGCTCGGCGAGGCGGCCTACACCTCGGTCGAGGCCTTCGGCGACGGCAGCCGCGGCAACGACCGCCTCAAGGCCGACGTGCTGGCCGCGGTCGGCAACGGCTACCAGGCCAAGACCGCGGCCGAGCAGAAGGACGAGAACACCAAGCAGGTCGGCGGCAGCCTGACCTTCATGAAGTACGCGATGCTCGGCTTCGCCGTCGTCTCGGCGATCGTCGGCGCCTTCCTGATCGTCAACACCTTCTCGATGCTGGTCGCCCAGCGCACCCGGGAGATCGGCCTGCTGCGCGCCGTCGGCGGCAGCCGGCGGCAGGTCAACCGCTCGGTGCTGGTCGAGGCGCTGATCCTGGGCGTGCTCGGCTCGACCCTGGGGGTCGCGGCCGGCCTGGGCGTCGCGGTCGGCCTGATCAAGCTGATGAACGCGCTCGGCATGGACCTCAGGGCGGCCGACCTGCGGATCGGGCCGGACGTGTTCGTCGCCGGCTACGCGCTCGGCATCGTGGTCACCCTGGTCGCGGCCTGGTTCCCGGCCCGCCGGGCGAGCCGGATCTCGCCGATGGCCGCCCTGCGCGACCACGGCACCCCGGCCGAGACCCGGGCCAACCTGGCCCGCACCGTCCTCGGCCTGCTGCTGACGGCGGGCGGCGGCGCCCTGCTGGTGCTCGGCGCGGGGGCGGAGCAGGCGGCCACCGGCGGCCGGTACCTGGGCCTGGGCGTGGTGCTCACCCTGATCGGCTTCGTGGTGCTCGGCCCGCTGCTGGCCTCGGCCGTCGTCCGGGTGCTCGGCGCGGTGCTGCCGGCCGTCTTCGGCCCGTCCGGCAAGCTCGCCCAGCGCAACGCGATGCGCAACCCGCGCCGCACCGGCGCCACCGCCGCCGCGCTGATGATCGGCCTGGCGCTGGTGGTCGCCTCCTCGGTCTTCAGCTCCTCGGCGGTCACCTCGGCCGGCGCGCAGATCGACCGGTCGGTGGGCGTGGACTACATCGTCGACGGCGGCCGCTCCGAGGTCACCGCCGAGATGACGGACATCGTGCGCCGGACCCCGGGCATCGACCACGTCACCGTCCAGAAGGGCTTCCGCGCCAAGGTCCAGCTGCCGGACGGACGGCAGGCGAGGACCGAACTGGACGCCGTGCCGCCCGCCTTCTTCGCCACCGACTTCCGGCCGACCGCCAAGGCCGGTGCGGTGGAGTCGGTCGCCCGCGGCTCGCTGGGGATCGGCGAGGCCTTCGCGAAGGACAACGGCCTGAAGGTCGGCGACCGGGTGACCGTCGACTACGGCAGGGGCCGCACCCAGGTGCTGCCGGTCGGGGTGGTCTTCGCCAAGGGCGAGCTGTTCGGCAACGGCTCCTTCGTGGACCTGGACACCATGGCCCGGGTGGTCCCCGCCGCCGAGCAGCCGCCGGTGGGCGTCTTCTTCGCCAAGGCCTCCGCCGGCGCCGACGTCGCGAAGACGCTGGCCGCCCTGCAGGACGGGCTCAAGGAGTACCCGCAGCTGACCGTCAAGGACCAGGCCGGGTACAAGGAGCTGGTGCGGTCCCAGGTCGACACCCTGCTCTACCTGATCTACGGGCTGGTCGCGCTCTCGATCACGGTCGCGGTGCTCGGCGTGGTCAACACCCTGGCGCTGTCGGTGGTCGAGCGGACCCGGGAGATCGGCCTGCTGCGGGCGATCGGGTTCTCCCGCCGCCAGCTGCGCCGGATGATCCGGCTGGAGTCCGTGGTGATCGCGGTGTTCGGCGCGGTCCTCGGCACCGGGCTGGGCCTCGCCTGGGGGGTCACCGTCCAGGGCGTCCTGCGGGACCAGGGCCTCGGGACGCTCTCCGTCCCGACCACCATGGTGGCGGTCACGCTGGTCTCCTCGGTGCTGATCGGCCTGTTCGCCGCCCTCGTCCCGGCCTTCCGGGCCGGACGGATGAACGTCCTCGCGGCCATCGCGACGGACTGACCCGGCGTCGGGGGGCGCCGGGCCCCGGGGCACGGGGGTCCCCGGGGAAACGAGGGGGAAACGGGGGGAAGCGGGGGGACGGGGGACAGGGGCCGGGTGCGCACAGCACCCGGCCCCTGCGCCGTCGCCGCCCCCGCCGGGCTCCGCTCCCGCCGGGCTCCGCCCCCGCCGGGCCTGCGGTCCGTTTCCGGAATGCTGAGATGATCGTCCGATGTTCCCCTCGGACGCCCCGCCCCTGCCCAGCGCCGCGCCCCTCACCGGCGCGGCCGCCGCCCGCTGGCGCGCCGCCCGGACGGCCTGGCGGCTGGACGGCCGCTGGCTCGCGCTGGTGCCGATCGCCTTCGTGGTGCTGGCCGGAGCGGTGGAGCCGGACGTGGGCCGGTGCAACGTCCAGAACGTCTGCCGGGACACCTGGGGCTCGGGGCTGGCCGGCTGGTCGGTGCTGGCCGAGATCGTCCTGCTGGCCACCAGGGCCCGGGTCCGGGTGCTCGTCCCGCCGGTCGTCCTGGCGCTGCTCTGGTACCTCCCCGAGGGCCTGGTCACCCCGCTCGCCCGCTGGTCGGCGGTGCTGCTGCACGTGCTGCTCACCGCCGTGCTGCTCGGCGCCGAGGCCGGCCGCCGCCGCGCCCGCCAGCAGCTGGACGAGCTGATGGCCCCGCCCGTCCCGTACCCCTGGACGGCCGCCGGCGCGCCCTCGCCCGTCCACCGGGACGGCCCGCCCGTGCTGCGCCGCGCCCTCGGCGTGCTGCTGCTGGTGGTCGCGGCGGCCTTCCCGCTGTACGGCCTCTGGGCGCAGGCCCGGTCCGACGCCGCCGCCGAGCGGGCCACCCGGGTGACCGGCACCGCGGGCGACAGCGACCGGGACGGCGTGCTGACCGTCCGCTTCCAGCCGCCCGGCGGCGGCCCCGAGCGCACCGCCGCCCTGGACGTCTGGTGGCAGCACCGGCCCCGGCCCGGCGAGCCCGTCCCGCTGCTGGTGGACGGCGACTCGGTGCGCGCCCTGGGCGACGACTACGACGTCTCCGGCCAGCTGAGCGCGGGCGGCCTGATCGCCCTGCCCGGCCTGGTGCTGCTCGGTTCGGCCGTCGTCGCGAGCGCCCGCCGGACCGGGCCCGCCTTCGTCGGCGCCGGCCCCGCGCTCGCCGTCCGGGTGCGCGCCGACGCCCGCGGCGACCTGCTGGTGCTGCCGCTGGACGGCCCGCCGGACGGCCCCGGGCTCTGGCGGCTGGTCGAGAGCTACCGGTACCGCTGGGCGCACGGAGCCGCGCCGGACGGCGAGGGCCCGGCCTGGGTGCCCGAGGACCTGCTGACCGAGGACCAGGACGACGACTACCCCGACCCGGGGCTCGAACCCGACGACCACGACGAGGACGAGGAGGACGAGGAACTGTTCGACCGCGCGACCCCGGCCGAGGCCGCCGCGTGGCTGGCCCGGGCCGGCCGCAGCGTGCCCGCCGTGCTGTACGTCGGCCCGGACGGGCCCGACCAGCAGCTCCTCGTCCGCCCCGGCCTGCTGGACGGCGACCCGCACTGGGTGGCGTCCGTGGTCGCTCCCGCCGCCCGGGCCCCGCGCTTCGGTCGGCGCTCCGGGCGCTACCGCGAGCGCGAACTGGCCGTCGCCGCGCTGACCGCCGAGACCGTCGCCGCCGCCCCCGAGGCCGGCCCGGACGCCGTGCCGCTGGCCGCCCACCGCTGGGAGATGCCGCTGCCGCTGCGGGCGGCGGCCGGGCCGCTGGCGGCGCTGCTGGTCGCCACCGCCGTCGTGCTGCTCGACGACGACGGCTGGTGGGAGGGGCTGCTGCGCCCGCTGTGGATCGGCTCGCTGGCGATCCTCGCCTGCGCCCAGACGCTGTCCTGGCAGCTGGTGGCCGACCGCGACGGCCTGCGGGTGGCCACCGCGCTGCGCACCCGCAGCTACCGCTGGGCGGAGATCTCCGCGGCGGCGGTGCACCGGAACCTGCTCACCATCCGCCTGCACGGCGGCCGGGAGTTCTCCTTCTTCAGCCGCCCGGCGGTCTGGCTGGCCACCCGCCTCGGCGGCCGGTACGACCCGGTGGCGGTGGCCCGGACCGTCGCCACCGCCGCCCACCGCCCCGACCTGCGCCCGGCCCGGGCCCTGCCGGACCGGCTGGGCGGCCCCCAGCACCTGGTGAACCGGCTCGCGCTGACCGGCTACGCGGTGTTCACCGTCGCCCACTACGCACTCTGAATCCGCCCCGGACCGGCACCGGATCCACACCGGTTCCGGCCTGCGCGTAAGGGGGAGTACGGTGTCCTTGATCACAGCGCCGGTGCCGCGCCGCGAGGCGTCCCGGGCCGCCCAGACCGGGACAAGACGGGGACGCGTCCGCACCGGTACGGTTGGCCCCGATGAACACCAAGGCTGCTGAGGAGCTGCCGGCTGTTTCCGTGATCATGCCGGTGCTCAACGAGGAACGTCACCTGCGCACGGCGGTCCGGCGCATCCTGGACCAGGAGTACCCCGGGCCGATGGAGGTGGTGATCGCCCTCGGCCCCTCCACCGACCGCACCGCCGAGATCGCGGCCGAGCTGGTGGCCGAGGACCCGCGGGTGCGGACGGTGGCGAACCCCACCGGCCGGACGCCCGCCGGGCTGAACGCCGCGATCCGGGGCTCCCGGCACCCCATAGTCGTGCGCGTGGACGGCCACGGCCTGCTCACCCCCGGCTACATCACCACGGCGGTCCGGCTGCTCGGCGAGATGGACGCGGCCAACGTCGGCGGCATCATGTACGCCGAGGGCGAGACCGAGTGGGAGAACGCGGTCGCCGCCGCGATGACCTCCAAGATCGGCGTCGGGAACGCGGCCTTCCACACCGGCGGCCTGGCCGGCCCGGCGGACACCGTCTACCTCGGGGTGTTCCGGCGCGAGGTGCTGGAGAGGCTCGGCGGCTACAACGAGGAGTTCATCCGCGCCCAGGACTGGGAGCTGAACTACCGGATCCGCCAGGACGGCGGCCTGGTCTGGTTCACCCCGCAGCTCAAGGTGACGTACCGGCCCCGCCCCTCGGTGCGGGCGCTGGCCAAGCAGTACAAGGACTATGGCCGCTGGCGCCGGGTGGTCACCCGCTACCACCGCGGCTCGGTCAACCTGCGCTACCTCGCCCCGCCGGCCGCGCTGGCGGCGGTGACCCTCGGACTGGTGCTCGGCGTCGCCGTCCACCCGGCCTTCCTCGCGGTGCCCGGCGCGTACCTGCTGGGCATCCTCGGCGGTTCGGTGGTCGAGGGCCGCGGCCTGTCGTTCCGGGCCAGGGTGCTGCTCCCGGTGGCCCTCGCGACCATGCACCTCAGCTGGGGCTTCGGCTTCCTGACCTCACCGCGCTCGCTGGCCCGAAGAGTGATCGCCAGCGTCGGCCCGTCCGCCAAGGACGTGCTCTCGAAGGCCGGCTGACCCGAACACCAGCCGATTCGTTTCGGCACCCCGCCCGTCACCCGCGTCCGGCGCCGGTCGGCACCGCTATCGTCGGTGCGCATGGCGACAGTTGACGACGGGGCGGGTACCGCCCGGATCGAGCCGAGCGCGGACGTCGACGAGCGGGCCGCGATCGGCGCCGGGACGGCGGTCTGGCACCTCGCCCAGGTCCGCGAGGACGCGGTGGTCGGTGCGGACTGCGTGATCGGCCGCGGCGCGTACGTCGGCCCCGGCGTGCGGATCGGGGACCGGGTCAAGGTGCAGAACCACGCGCTGGTGTACGAGCCGGCCGTGGTCGAGGACGGGGTGTTCATCGGCCCGGCCGCCGTGCTGACCAACGACCGGTACCCGCGCGCGATCACCCCCGAGGGCCGGCCCAAGGGCCAACTCGACTGGCGGGCCGAGGGGGTGACGCTCCGTCAGGGCTGCTCGATCGGCGGCCGGGCGGTGCTGGTCGCCGGGGTGACGGTCGGCCGCTGGGCCCTGGTCGCGGCCGGCGCCGTGGTGCACCGGGACGTCCCGGACTTCGCCCTGGTCGCCGGCGTCCCGGCCCGCCGGATCGGCTGGGTGGGCCGGGCCGGCGAGCCGCTGCGGCCCGCCGGGGACGGCTTCTGGCAGTGCCCCCGGACCGCCGAGCGCTACCGCGAGGAGGAGGACGGAACCCTCGTTCTCCCGTAGCTACTTGGCGCAGACGTCGGTGTCGTCCGCCTGCACCCGCTGGAGGTCCTCGGGCGCCTCGGTGGGCACCGCCGCCGGGGTGGCGGGGGCGGCCAGCACGTCCTTGCCGAGCACCAGCAGCAGTCCGCCCTTCGGGTCCGACTTCGTGGCCGGACGCACGGCGTCGCCGGGCAGGCCGAGGGCGGCGGCCAGGGCGTTGGCCTCGGCCTCCAGACCGGCCGGGTAGGACACCGTGGTGGTCGCCGCGGGCGGTGCGTCGCTGCCCACCGCGGCCTTGGCGAAGCCCTTCGCCCGGAGCTTCTCCGCGGTCGGCCCGGACTGCCCGCGGGTGCCGCTGCCGTTGCGCACCGTCAGCTGGACGCCCTTGGTGTCGGCGGTGGGGGCCGGGGCGGCCGCGGTGGGGGCGGCCGGGGCCGGCGGAGCGGCGGCGGCGCCGGTGGCCGGCGCCTCGGGCGCGGGCGGGACGGCCGGGGTCTCGGTCAGCGAGCGGTCGCCCGCGACCATCGCGAACAGCTGCCCGGCGTCCGGCTGCTTGAGGATCACCCGGTTCTCGTCCTTGGGGTCGTCCAGGACGGGCGCGGTGGTGAAGGTGATGTTCTTGGTGTCGACCTTGCTGATGTCCAGCGCGAGGTCCTTGAGCTTGTCCACGCTGCCGATGCCGGAGTCCACGGTGAGCGCCTTGGTGGCGGCGTCCGCGAGCTTGTAGAGCTTGGTCGGGCTGGTCAGGGTGTCGTCGCTCTTGATCTTGCGGATCATCGAGCTGATGAACTGCTGCTGGAGCGGGATCCGGGTGAGGTCGCCGCCCATGCCGACGGCGTGCCGGGTGCGGACGAAGGCCAGCGCCTCCTCGCCCTGGACCACGTGCCGGCCCTTGGTCATCTTGAGGTGGGAGCCGGAGTCGTTGATGTCCTTGGCCGCGCAGACCTCGACCCCGCCGACGGCGGTGGAGAGGGTCTTCACCGCCTCGAAGTTGACCTGCACGAAGTGGTCGACCCGAATCCCGGTGTTCTTCTCGACGGTCTTCCAGGTGCAGCCCGCGTCGCGCCCGTTCTGGCCGAGGCTCTCGTTGAACTCCTGCCGAGCCGAGCCCGGGATCTTCTTCCCCTGGGCGTTCTGGCACTCCGGGATCGGCACCATCAGGTCGCGCGGGAGGCTGATCACCGTCGCGTTGGAGCGGTCCTTGGCGATGTGGAACAGCAGCGTGGTGTCGGCGTGCCCGGTGCTGCCCTCGTCGCCGTACTCGCGCCCGAGGCCCTCCCGGCTGTCCGTGCCGATCACCAGGATGTTCAGCGCGTCCCCGGCGGCCGGCGGGCGCTCGGACTCGTCGCCGAGCTGGACCTTGACCGAGGTCAGGTTGTCGTTGAAGTGCCGGTACAGGTAGTACGCCCCGCCGCAGCCCGCCACCATCACCAGGGCGCCCGCCCCGGCCGTCCACTTGAGCGCCCGTCGGCGCCGGCTGCGCTTGGCGATCGCGGCCGCCCGCCGCCGGCTGTCCCGGCGGCCCTCCGGGGCCGGTGCGGCGCCCGGAGCCGCGGGCGGTTCGGCGGCCCGGCGGCGCTGCCGGGGGACGCCCGGGGCGGGGTCCACCCGGTACCGGCCTGCATCCGGTTGCTCCTCGTGCACGGGGGTCCCTCCCTTCGACCGGTCACGGCTACGGACCACCCGTGTGCGGACGGGCCGATCCGGACACACTAGACGAGCCGCGCGGGGGAGTCGTTCCCGGTGTGATCTCCGCCATGTTCCGGCAGTGCGGCGGCAAGTACCGCTCGCGGCCGAGCAATTGCGGACGTCGCAGGTGAGGCCGCCGGAGCGGCCGGGGGCGGCCGGTTCAGTGCGTGGCGCAGGCGTCCACGTCGGCGGTGCGTCCCTCGAAGGTGGGAGAGGCGCCCGCCGAGGGTGACGCGTCCGCCACCGCCGCCGGTCCGGCCGACGGCCGCGGACCGGACGCCCAGTCGACGGTCAACGAGCTCGACGGCTGGGTCCAGCTCTGCCAGCGGGCCGCGAAGGCGACCGCCCCGGCCGCC
>NZ_JBEXJK010000273.1:0-10972 GCF_040609095.1 Kitasatospora sp. NPDC004799 | reverse complement strand
CGTCCGGGGTGAACAGGGCGACCAGCGCGGGCACGTCACCGGCGTCGACCAGCTGGTAGTACCGGCGGACCTGGGCGGCCCCCAGCGCCGGGTCGAGCCGCTGCTGAGCGCGGCAGCCGACGAACACCGGCTGGCGCGGGCCGTCGCAGACCTCGGGCTCGACCGGGTCGCGGAGGTCGTCGTCGAGGAACTGGCGGCGCGTTGCGATCCGGTGCCCGCGGAGCACGCCGCGCACCTCTCCTTCGAGATCACGTCGGGCGGTGAACGGGCCTGCCGCCTCGTCACCGTCGACCGCGACGGGCTGAGCTCGCAGCGGGACGGGTGGCAGCGGGCACCGGTGCGGATCACCCATGACGCCGTCGACCTCCTGCGCAGCCTCTACGGTCCCGGCCCCGGCACCGATCGCCTGACCAGTCGGCGGGTGACCACCTGCGCCGAGCTGAACGCGTCCGGCCCGGACCCCGGCCGACTCGACGCGATCGTCCGCGAACGCCGGCGGCTGGCGGTCGCGGTCCAGGCGGTCGTGGCCGCCTGCCAACGGCACCCGGTCGACCTCGGCGGGCTCTCGACCCGGTTCGGCTCGGACAAGTGGGCCGACCTCCACTGGTACACCCCGCACTACGAGCGGCACTTCGCCCGCTTCCGGCACGCGCCGATCCGCCTGCTGGAGATCGGGATCGGCGGTTACGACGCGCCCGACCAGGGCGGCGCGTCACTGCGCATGTGGCAGCGCTACTTCCCGGCGGCACTGGTCCTCGGCCTCGACATCGTCCCCAAACCCGGCGTCCGGGGCCCCCGCATCGCCACCGCCGTCGGGGACCAGGGCGACCCCGTTCTCCTGGACGACCTCGGCCGCCGGTTCGGGCCGTTCGACATCGTCATCGACGACGGCAGCCACCTCAACGCCCATGTCCGGGCCTCCTTCACCGCCCTGTTCCCGCACGTACGGCCGGGTGGGCTGTACGTCGTCGAGGACCTCCAGACCGCCTACTGGCCCGGCTACGGCGGCACCGCCGGCCCGGTCGCCGGCCCCGAGACCTCGGTCGGCCTGCTCAAGCAGCTCATCGACGGCCTGCACCACCAGGAGTGGGCGCCACCGGCGGCAGCGCCCCGGCCGTCCTACGCCGACCGCCACGCCGTGGCCCTGACCGTCTACCACAACCTCGCCTTCATCGAGAAGGGCGTCAACTCCGAGGAGGGCGCCCCCGCCTTCCTCGACCGCGGGTGTTCCAGTCCACCGGCGTGACGTCCGCCAAGCCCTCCGGACCGATCCGAACCGATCCGAACCGAATCAATCCAGACCGAGCCAGACCGAGCCGGACCGAGCCGGACCGAGACCGACCTGCCAGGGAGACACCAGTGGACGACAGCGACAGTGACGGGCACCTCTACCTGGACCTCCTGAAGAAGGTCCTGACCAATGTCATCTACCAGGACGGCGGGCTCACCCCGGACGGACCGACCGGCTATCGGCCCGAGGAGCGGCACGGAGGGCTGGACTGGCCCGCCGCCGCCCACACGATGATCGGAATGGAGCGGCTGGACAACCTGCACGACTGCCTGGAGCGGGTCGTCGCGGACGGCGTCGACGGCGACCTCATCGAGACCGGCGTCTGGCGCGGCGGGGCCTGCATCTTCATGCGCGCCTTCCTGAAGGCGCACGGCATCACCGACCGCCGCGTGTGGGTGGCCGACTCCTTCACCGGCATCCCCGAGGTGGGCGCGGACGGGCACCCCCTGGACCGCGAACTGGCCCTGCACCAGGCCAACGGGGTACTCGGCGTACCCCAGGAGGAGGTGGCGGAGAACTTCCGCCGCTACGGGCTGCTGGACGACCAGGTCACCTTCCTCCCGGGCCGGTTCCGGGACAGCCTGCCCCAGGCGCCGGTCGAGAAGCTGGCGCTGCTCCGGCTCGACGGAGACCTCTACGAATCCACCTGGGACGCCCTGACCCACCTGTACCCCATGCTGTCCACCGGAGGGTTCGTGATCATCGACGACTACGTCATCCCGGCGTGCCGGGCCGCGGTGCACGACTTCCGTGAGGAGCAGCGGATCGACGACCCGATCCGACGGATCGACGTCTGCGGCGCGTACTGGCGGCGGAGCCTGTGACCGCGGTCCCGGCGGAAGCCGTCACGGTGCACCCCCTCAACGAGCAGTCGCGGGAGATCCTCGACAGCGGTGAGGCCGCCGTGTTCGGACTGAGCCCGTTCAACGGGTTCTACCGGCCCGCGACCGTCGAGACCCTGCTGGCCTGGGCCGCCGGAAGGTTTCGGCACGTCGAAGCCGTCCTGCCCGGCTACGAGACGGCCTTCGGCCTCATCGCCTGCGGGCGGGCACCCCGGGAGGCCGCGCAGAGCGCGACCCGGGCCGTGTGCAGGATGCGCGCGGCGGCACGGCGCGCCCTCGACGCCTCCGGACCGAACCCGCACGACCGGGTCAACAGCTGGACCCGGCTCGTCAACCGGAAGCGCTACCGCGAGCTGCGCGCTCAGGTCGACGAGGTCTTCCGCTCGGACGGCCGGTTACGGGAGCTGTGCCGGGAAACGTCCCGCTGCTACCTCAGGACGGTCCTCGGCGGTGAGCCGACCCCGGCGCAGATCGAACTCAACCTCGGCTACGTCCTCGCCGAACTCCCGCTGGTCCTGGACCTGCCCGGCATCACGGGGACCCGGACCGCCCTCCTCCTCTACAACCGTCCCTGGCCTTTGCAGCTCGCCCTGTGGAACGACGAGGTCCCGGCCCTGGCCCCGGCGCCGGGCCACGGCTTCGCCACCATCGCCCTGGCCGTGGAGCCGGCCGTCGCATCAGCTGTCGAGCCGACCGTCTCATCGGCTGTCGGGCCGGCCGTCGCACGCGTTGTTGAGCCGGCCGCCGCATCGGCCGTCGAACCGGCCGCGCCGCTGAACGCCCGTACCAGAGGAGCCCGGTCGTGACCCCGTCGGACACCGACATCCTCCAGTGGCCGCTGCCCGCGGGGGAGCACGGGACCCCGCCTCCGCTGTACGCCACGCTGCGGCGGGAGCGCCCGGTCTGCCCGCTGCGCATGCCCAGTGGGCAGACCACCTGGCTGCTGACCCGGCACGACGACATCACCGGAGTCCTGACCGACCCGCGCTTCTCCAGGAACCTGGTCTACCCGGGCGCGCCGCGACTGATCGGTGAGGACTTCAACTCCGTGCCCGGGGGCATCTTCAACCTGGACGCGCCCCGGCACACCCGGGTGCGGCAGATCCTCAACCCCCTGTTCAACCGGCGATCCGCCGAACGGCACTCCGCCGCCATCGCGGCGCACGCCGAGGACCTGCTGACGGCGATGGCCGAGGGAAGCAACCCCGTGGACCTGGTCGGCGCCTACACGGCGCCCCTCGCCCTGCGGGTCAGCTGCGGCCTGCTCCGCATCCCGGCGGACCGGCGCGAGGCGCTGCACGGCTGCTTCCGTGAGCAGACCAGCCAGAACGCGGACCGGACGGACGTCGCGGCCGCCACCGAGCAGATCGGCGCGCTGGCCGCCGAGATCGTCGCGGACAAGTGGTCCGCCCCCGACCCGACCGAACCGGTCGGCGCTCTGATCGCGGCCCACCAGGCCGACGAGATCACCTCCGACGAGCTGCACGGAACCGTCAGCTACCTGCTCGTCACCGGGATCGAACCGCTCGTCTCCTCGGCGTCCACGGGCATCGTCACCCTGCTCAGGCACCCCGAGGACCTGCAGAGCGTCCTCGACGACCCGCGGCTGTGGCCCGCCGCCGTGGAGGAGATCCTGCGGTTCCACCACAACGGCTACCTGTCCAACCCGCGCGTCGCGTTGGAGGACACCGAGATCCGCGGCGTGCTGATCCGCGCGGGGGAGTCGGTGGTCACGCCGATGATCGCGGCGACCTGGGACCCGGGCCACTACAAGCACCCCCACCGGTTCAACATCCACCGTCGTACGGACGGATCGAGGACCTTCGGCGCCGGCCCGCACTTCTGCCTGGGCGCCTCCCTGGCCCGGGCGCACCTGCGGATCGCTTTCGAGGCGCTCTTCACCCGGTTCCCGAAACTCATCCTCGCGATCGACGCGGACGAACTCCCCTGGGACGAGGACAACCTGTTCACCCGCCCCCTCGTCCTGCCGGTCGCGTGGTGAGGGGGCGACGGCCCGGATGGTCACGCGGCGGCCGCCGCCGTTCCCACCCGGCTCTGGCTTTGGCTCCGGCTCCGGCGCGAGCTCGCGAGGTTACCGTGGAGCGCCGGGGGCGAGGCCCAACGATCGGACCAGATGGGTGAGTTCGGCGTGGAAGAGCTTGTCCGGCGAGAGCGTTTGGGCGCGCAGGTGGCCGTAGACCTCCAGCGTGACCAGGCCGTGCAGGTGCCCCCAGATCCGCAGCGCCAGGGCCACCCCGGCCGGCGGTAGCGCGGGGAACGCCGGGCGGACCTTGTCGAGCAGGCCGGGGTCGAAGTCGTCCCAGCCGAAGTCGGCGTCCCCGTAGGCCTGTTCGGCGCCGCCCCAGGCCGCGTCCGCCAGCGCGGCGATGCCGACGCAGACCCGCCGGGCGGCGTCCGGCGCGGCGCCGCCGGCCGGGGCCTGGTAGCCGGGGACGGGGTCGCCGTAGATCAGCCGGAAGCCCTCGGGGTTGGCCAGCGCCCAGTTCCGGAAGGCGCGCGCCCAGGCCTGTATCCGCTCCGCCGGGGCATCCTGCGCGGAGGCGGCCCAGGCTGCGTCGACGGCGTCGGCGAGCGCGGTGTAGACGTCCGAGATGAGGGCGGTGACCAGGTCGTCGCGGGTGGCGAAGTACCCGTAGATGGCGTTGGCGGTCATGCCCATCTCGCGGGCGATCGCCCGGAGGGTGATCGCGTCGGGGCCGCCCGAGCCCATCAACTCCAGCGCGGTGCGCTTGATCTCGGCGGTCGTCTCGATCCGCAGCCGCTCGCGTCGTCCGGTGCTTCGGGTGCCTGTCACGGACTCACTCTACAGCGTCACTGTACTGATTGCCGTTCAGAAACTTCACGCCGTATAGTTTTCGCACGGCGTGAGGTCGTCCGGCCTCGTGCCGTGCATCCAGCACGACCACGGCATGAACAAAGGGGAGAACCATGCACATCGGCGTCATCGGAGCCACCGGCACCATCGGCAGCCGGGTCGTCACCGAGGCCCTCCAGCGCGGACACCGCGTCACGGCGTTCAGCCGGGACGCCTCCACGATCACCGACCAGCGGGAAAACCTCGACTGGGCGAGCGTCGACGTCCTGGACGCCGCGAGCATCGCCGCCGTCCTGCCCGGCCTGGACGTCCTGATCAGCGGCTTCCAGCCAGGGAACGCGGCGAAGGACTTCGCCGACACCGTCCAGCGCTCGATCGCGGACCCGACCGTCTACGCGGCTGCCGCCCGGGCCCTGCTCAAGGCCCTGGAAAGCCACCCCCGCACCCGGCTGATCGTCATCGGCGGCGCCGGCAGCCTGGAGATCGAGCCGGGCGTCGTCCGCGCCGACCACGAGGACCTCATCCACGCGTCGCTCGACGAACTCGGCCTGCCCCGCGAGTACGCTGCCGCCGTCCGCGGCCACCGGGAGGCGCTGAACGTCCTGCGCACCTCGAACCGGCTCTGGACCTACTTCAGCCCCGCCGAGCAGATCGCCCCCGGCGAGCGCACCGGCCGCTTCCGCGTCGGCGGCGACCAGCCCGTACTGGACGCCGACGGCCTGAGCCGGATCTCGGCCGAGGACGCCGCGGTCGCCCTGGTGGACGAGGCGGAGCTGCCCCGCTTCGTCCAGCGCCGGTTCACCGTCGGCTACTGAGCCGGCTGCCGGTCGGCCTCACCCGCCGGTGGGCCTGTCGGGCGCCGCGAGCGGCGCGGGCCCGCCGGGGGCGGGTGGGGAGGCAGGCCCGTTCGTCGTCGGTGAAGGTCCGGGTAGCCGATGATGCGGCGGAGTTCGCTCTGCCACCCCTGCGGGCCCAGGGTCAGGGCGCCGCCGGGGCCAGAGGAGAGCCCGACGAAGACGGTATTCCTCCTCGCCCCGTTCGACGCGCAGGGCCGTTCGACGTGCAGGGCCGTTCGGCAGGTCGCGGCCGGGGAGCCCGTCGGGACGCGGATCAGCCGGGTGAACAGCCGACGGGCGATCGTTTCGTCCGAGGTCCGCAGCTGCTCGTCCCGCACCTGGTCGGCGTGGGCGCTCAACGCGCCGCTGACGCCGCCCAGTTCGCGGTACACGCCTGGTGGGTCAGCAGGCCGCCGGGCAGCGGGGCCTCCAGCCGCAGGACTGCCATGTCCCCGCCGCCCGAGTCCAGGGGCAGTATCCAGTGCTCGACGCTCGCGAACACGCCTGCGTTCATGCCCGCGTCGCCGGTGGCGGAGGCGGGCTGCAGCGGCAGGTCGACGTCGAGCCGGGCGGTGGCCGCGGACCGCCTCGCGCCCGCGATACGGGGGACCGTCCTCACCGGCCAACAGCCCCGTACGATGATGTCGAAGGCTCAGAATCGGCTCGCCAGGGCGCAGCTGGGGGAGGTGGTTCCTGGGGCGTCGATCTCGCAATGCGGGCTCCGGATTCGAACTGAATGGATTGGCACACTCTGAGCCCAATCGCCGCAGGTCAGGAAGTGTCGGCCCCGCGCTCGCGGGGATTGCTCCCAGGTCGTCTACGGCCGCAGCGGCAGCGACCAGTCGGCCCCGCGCTCGCGGGGATTGCTCCGGCATCAGCAGCATGGGTTCCTGGCTCAAGGAGTCGGCCCCGCGCTCGCGGGGATTGCTCCTCGGCGTCGGTGTCGCGGAGTTGCTTCTTACTGTCGGCCCCGCGCTCGCGGGGATTGCTCGGTGAGGGGGTGAGGCTGTGGCGGGCGACCGCGGTCGGCCCCGCGCTCGCGGGGATTGCTCCGCCGGCCGAGATGAGCGACGAGCAGCTCGGCGGTCGGCCCCGCGCTCGCGGGGATTGCTCCCATAACGCCAAGCGGTTCTTGTTCGCCGAGGAGTCGGCCCTGCGCTCGCGGGGATGGCTCAGCCAGAGCATGGACGCCCCGCCAGCAGCGCCCCGGCGCTACTCAGGCGGCTGTTGAGTACGCCCGCTCATGCGCTCCGGGCGGCCGCTTCCTACGGTGATCCGCATGGACACGAACGCGGCTCCCGCCCACCCCCAGCCCTCCGACAGCCCGCGCTGGGCCACCGGCTGCGGGATCGGGCTGGCCGTCCTCACCGCCCTGGTCGTCCTGGGAGCCGTGGCGTTGGCCAAGTTCGAGGACTCCCTGACCCAGCACGGGTACGTCAAAGGCCCCGGAACCGTGGTCGAGCCCTTGCACGCCGGTGGGACCGCCCGCTACGACGACGGTCTGAGGATCACCGTGAGCCCGCCCCGCCGGGAGCCCGACAACAGCTTCAGCTTCACGATCACCTACGACAACGGCACGGGCGAGGAACTGCGCCCGGGCGGGACGTCCCCCGACACCGGCCTCGGCACAACCGGTGGTTCCGCCCCCGTCGTGGTCCGCTCGGGGAAAGCCCTCGACTCCGGCACCCCGTCCCCCACCCCCGCCTCCAGCGCCGGGCCCGGCCCCGCTCCCGTCCCGGCTCCCGGCGTGACCTTCCTGGACCGGGCCGTGTCCGTCACCGCCCTCACGCCGCCCCTCGGCACGGAGCAGAAGCGCACCGTGCCGGTACGGGTGAAGCCCGACAGGGCGGGTGGCCCGGTGACGGTGGAGGTCGCCCCGAAGTCGCCCGGGTTCCGCGACACCGCGTACTGGCAGTTCGACCTCAGCTGACCAACCGACCGTGCGTACGGGTGCCGCGCCTGTCGACGCCCCCCCAGCGGAAAACTCGACCCGGCGAGAAGCGACCTGATCCCGTACCCCGCCGCCGGCATCCACGGCGCCCTCACCGACCCCGGCGGCCCGGCCCACCGCGGTTGGCCGCCTGCGGGACGGCCCTGGCTCATCCGTGCGCGCCCTCTGCCGCTTGCCCCGGGAGCGCGAGGGGGTTCAGAGGGTGAGGGGGATACGCCCGTAGGTCGAGCAGAACTCGCAATCACAGCTGGTGAGGGAGTTCGCCCGGCAATGGGCGGGCGGCCAGAAGCGGGCCGCACAGGGGCCCGGGTCGAGCGGCGTCTCGTCGCCGGACACTGTCCTGTCGCACCAGGTGCAGCGGATGGCCGCAGGGACGCCGGCCTCCCGCAGCCGCCGGGCCGCCGCGACGGCCATGTCGAACGGGAAATCCTCCAGAACCACCGCAGGGGCACTGCCCAGGAGCAGTTTGCTGTGCCACAGGCTCAGCCCGGTCACCGCCCTGACGGCCCGCAGGGCTTTCGCTCCCCGTCCCCGGGTGCGGTCACCAGCGCGGTGAACGGTGGATCCTCCACGGGCGCATCTCCTCCGGCGACGGGACGACCGCCTCAGTGTGTCGGCGGACAGCCCCCTGGCCCCACCGGTTTTTTCGGTGGTCGCCGAGCCACCGAGCGGTGCCTGAAAGGTCGTTGTCCTCCGAGAGGAGGCCGGGCACCTGGCCGGGATCGTCGCCGACGGTTCGAGGTTCGCCCCACCGATCCGCCTGGAACGGGACCTCAGACGTCTCGCTCACCTGGATAAGACCATTTCCGGGCAGGAACAGGGCCGGTCACAAAAGGAGGCGTGGTGAGCGCCGCAGCTGAGGGGGAACCGACGCAGGTCCGTGAGCACAACGTCAGGCTCTCCGTCCCGATCTCCCTGGACCCGTCTCGGCGGACACCGGCCCGCTGATCGGGCACCGGAACCGGCTCTCATGAACAGAGCCGGCGACGCCTCCGCCGCGCAGGCGGCGAAGGCGTCGTAGGGCCGAACTGTACGGCCACGGAGGGGTGTCTCATACCAGGGTGATGGTGAGCTTGGCCCCGCCGTCCTCCGTGATCTTGCAGTCGTAGAGGGAGCCGTCCGTCTGGCGGGTCGCGATCGTGGTCTGCGAGGCGTCGGTCCAGTGCAGGCGGACGGACCCCTGCGCGACGGTGTTGCCGGGATACGCGGTCCTCCGCACGGCGATCTGAGCCACCACTTCATCGGTTCCCTTGAGCGGCAACTCGATCTCCGCGTACCCGCGGCCGTTCTCGACCTCGACCGGTTCGAGCTGGTACGGGATGAAGGTCAGGATGTAGTCACCCGCGTTCCCGCTGGCCGCGACAAGCTGGACCTGCAGTGTCGGCATGGGAGCTCCTTTGCATGCGTCGTCAGTGAGTTGATCTTCTCGTAGCACTGCCCTGAGCATGACGAGAGTCACTCGAACGAGTACAGATCTCAGTGAAGTGCTACACGCCGACGCCGAAAGAGGTATGCCCCGGCCGGGTGCTGGATCGTCAGCTTGTCGAACACGCCGGCCCGGCAGGATTCCTGGCGTCGTCGGCTCAGATGAACGCGACGATGAGCAGGACGGCCGCCAGCAGGAGGACGACGGTCAGGGCGGGCGCGCCGGGGCGCCCGCCGGGTTCGGAGGTGACGGCGATCCACGAGACGAGGGGGACCGCCGGCGAGAGAACGATCGCCAGCCACGTCACGACGCCCGTGGGAGCCCCGGCGACCTCGGCTCCGAAAACGGTCGTGAACATCACCGCCAGCCAGGCCGTCGCGGTCAGCACGACCCAGGCCGCGCGCGCGGTCCACCGCTCGACCGGGTCGGCCGCGCGGAAGTTGGTGCGGGTCATCGTCAGGATCCGGGTCAGGTTCGCCACCGGAACATCCTGTCGAACAACCCCGCCTGGCACCAAGTGGGGAGCGCACCGCCGAGGGCGGGTCCAAACCAACAAGCGATCAGTGTGCGGCCTCCGGCTCCCGACCACCTCCTCCGTCCAGCCCGGCGGCCTGGAGCAGGCGCGGCGGGAGGTAGGGCGACCGGACGTGAACGGCCCAGCCGCGGCTGCGGCGGGCGTGGCAGGCGAGGCCGAGGATGTCGAGACTGAGTGCGGCATCGGGCTCGGTGCCACGGTCGGCGACGGAGTGGTGGTCGCGGTGGGCTTCCAGGGCGTCCAGCAGGGCGAGGTTGAAGCTGGTCTCGTCGCCCCGGACCAGCTGGGAGAAGAGGACGACCGGGGGCGGGAGGAAGCCCTGGTCCCGGGTGCGCTCCACCTCCTTCAGCGCGCGTTCGGTGGCCGGGAGCGGGTCGGCTCCGCGCAGGTGGTCGTGCAGGGCGGTGCGGTACGGGGCGAACGGGGAGCGGTCCTCGGCGGCGATCGTGGGGCCGGCCAGGACGAGCGGTTCGAGGTCCTCGGGGCTGCCGGTGATCAGGGCGAAGGACAGGGCCGTCTCCCAGAAGGCCGGGCCGAAGTCCCTGTCCCGGCGGGCGGGGAAGCGCAGCAGCCGCCCGTCGATCGTCACCTCGGCCTCGGTGCCCGGCTCGGCGAGGGCGACCCGGAACACGGCGGCCCCCAGCTGGGAGCCGAGCCGCAGGTTGGCGAGCAGGGCGTCGGTGGCGTCGGCGGACTGCGAGGCGCGCGCCGACAGGAGGTAACTCTGGTAGCGCAGGGCGCCCGTGAGCTCCCACGCGTCCAGCGGCTCGCCCTCCTTCGGCGTGATGGCCTCCAGGGTGCGCCGCTCGAACCGTGCCGCGCTGTCCGGGCTGAGCGGACGGGGCGGGATCGGCCGGTCGAGGTCGACGGGCCCGGCGGCGAGCCGGGCCACGGCGTCGGGGCGCGGGTCGCGGCCCAGTGCCCGCACGCGCGGGCCGGGGGTCTCGAAGCCGGTGACCAGGGCGTGGGGGAGGTAGTCGGTGTCGACCGCCGGAGTCCAGCCGTGGGTGCGGTACGCGAGGGCGGCGAGGGCGATCGGGACGAGCGGCAGGAGGCTCGCAGGGCCGGTGCCGTGCGGGCCGTCCTGGAGGAGCGCGAGGAGGGCGGCGTCGAAGGCGTCGCGGTCCCCGGCGGTCAGGGCCCGCAGCGCGCGCAGACCGGGCTGCCGTACACGTCGCCGGTCCGGTTGCCGAAGTAGATCCCGGCCGGGTCGGCGTCGTCGGTGCGCAGGGCGTCGCGCAGCACGATGCCGTAG
>NZ_JBEXJK010000272.1:0-10984 GCF_040609095.1 Kitasatospora sp. NPDC004799 | reverse complement strand
GTCAGCTGCGCCAGGATCTCCGCCACCCGGCGCTCGATCTCCGGGTCGGGGGCGATCGCGGATTCCAGCCGCGGCCAGGCGGGCAGCGGGGTCGGGGGCGCCGTCGATTATGTCCGAAATGGCAGGTGAAGTGCCGTTAAACGTGAGCGCCGCCGGCGTCGGTGGTGTCGGCGCCGTCGGGGGTGAGCGCCACCCACGGCGCGCCCGGCACGACCAGCGGGGTGCCGGTCACCGGGTCCGGCACCACCACCGAGTCCAGCCCGAACACCGTCCGCACCAGCTCGGCCGTCACCACCTCCCCGGGCGCGCCCTGCGCCACCACCCGGCCGTCCCGCATCGCCACCAGGTGGTCCGCGTACCGGGCGGCCTGGTTGAGGTCGTGCAGCACCGCGACGACGGTCCGGCCGCGCTCGACGTTCAGTCGGCGGACCAGGTCCAGCACCTCCACCTGGTGCGCGATGTCCAGGTAGGTGGTCGGCTCGTCCAGCAGCAGGATGTCGGTGCCCTGGGCGAGCGCCATCGCGATCCAGGCGCGCTGGCGCTGGCCGCCGGACAGCTCGTCCATGCTCCGCTCGGCCAGCTCGGTGGTGGAGGTGCGCTCCAGCGCCTCCGCGACCGCCGCCTCGTCCTCCGGCGACCACTGCTGCCACCAGCTCTGGTGCGGCTGGCGGCCGCGCGCGACCAGGTCCGCCACCGAGATGCCCTCGGGGGCGGTCGGCGACTGCGGCAGCAGGCCGAGCCGCTGGGCGATCCGCTTGGTCGGGATCCGCGCCAGCTCCTCGCCGTCCAGCAGCACCGCGCCCCGGACCGGCTTCAGTAGCCGGCCGAGGGCCCGCAGCAGGGTCGACTTGCCGCACGCGTTCGGGCCGACGATCACCGTCACCCGCCCGTCCGGAACGGCCACGTCCAGGCCCTCGACGACCGTGCGCGCCTCGTAGGCCAGGGTGAGGCCCCGGGCCTCCAGGCGGTGGCCGGACGGCTGGTGTGCGGACATCAGGAACCTCCACGGCGGGAACGGATCAGCAGCCACATCAGGTACGGCGCGCCGACCAGGCCGGTCACCACGCCGACCGGCAGCTCCGTCGGAGCCAGCAGCCGCCGGGCGATCAGGTCGGCGAGGACCACCACCAGCGCACCGGTCAGCGCCGAGCAGAACAGCGGGACCTGCGCCGAGCGGGCCAGCCGCAGCGCGATCTGCGGGGCCATCAGCGCGACGAAGTCCACCGGCCCGGCGGCCCCGGCCGCGCAGGAGGCCAGCACGATGCCCAGCAGCGCCATGCCGAGGCGGATCCGGTCCAGGCGCAGGCCGAGGCCGACGGCGGTGGCGTCGTCGAAGGAGATCGACCGCTGGGCGCGGGCGGCCCACAGCGCGACCGGCAGGGCGGCGAGCAGCACCCAGGCGAGCCACCCGGCCCGCTCGTAGCCGGCGCCGTTCAGGCTGCCGGTCATCCAGACCTTGGCGGCCTGGGCCTGGAAGCCGTCGCCCTTGGTGAGGAAGACGGAGGTCAGCGAGGACAGCGCGACGCTGATGCCGATGCCGATCAGCACGAAGCGCTGCGCGTGCAGGCCGCGCCGCCAGGCCAGCGCGTACACCAGCAGCCCGGCCACCAGGCCGCCGGCCACCGCCGCGTACGGGGCCTGGCCGGTCGAGCCGACCACGCCGTACGCCGTCAGGCCGACCACGGTCGCGGTCGCGCCCCAGGTCACGCCCACCACGTCCGGGCTGGCCAGCGGGTTGCGGGCGACGGTCTGGATCAGCGCCCCGGCCAGCCCGAGCGCCAGGCCGACCAGCAGCCCGACCACCACCCGGGGCAGCCGGAACTCGCCGACCACCAGCTCGTGCGGGCTCGGCCGCCCGAGCACCACCTTGACCACCTCGCCCGGCGGGACGGTGGACTCGCCCAGGCAGAGCGAAGCCACCACGGTCGCCGCCAGCGCGGCCAGCAGCCCGGCGGTGACGGCCACCGAGCGCCGGTGCACCAGGAACGACGCCCGCCCGGCCCGGACCACGGAGTAGCCGCGCAGGGACACCGAAGTCATGCCGCCACCACCTTCCGGCGGCGGACCAGGGCCACCAGCACCGGGACGCCGACCAGGGCCGTCATCACGCCCGCCGGGACCTCGGACGGGGGGAACAGCACCCGGCCGAGGGTGTCGGCGAGCAGCAGCAGCGCCGGGCCGAGGACGGCGGAGAAGGCGAGGATCCAGCGGTGGTCGGCACCGGCCACCGCGCGGGCCGCGTGCGGGACGGCGAGGCCGACGAAGGCGATCGGCCCGGCCGCCGCCACCGCCGAGCCGGTCAGCACGGTCGCGCCGAGCGCGCCGACCGCCCGGACCAGGCCGGTCCTGGCGCCCAGTCCCTTCGCGGTGTCGTCGCCGAGCGCCAGCGCGTCCAGCCCGCGCGCCACCGCGACCACCAGCACCGTGCCGACGGCCAGGAACGGCAGCAGCTGCCAGGCCACGTCCGAGGTCCGCCCGGAGAGCGAGCCGACGTGCCAGAAGCGGAACTGGTCCATGGTGGCCGCGTCGGTGGTCAGCACCAGGGTGTTGAGCGAGGCGATGAAGGCGGACATCGCCGAGCCGGCCAGCGCCAGCTTGATCGGCGTGGCCCCGCCCCGGCCGCGCCCGGCGAGCCCGTACACCAGCACGGTGGCGATCACCGCGCCGGCGAAGCCGAACCAGACGTACCCGGTGAGGGTGGAGACGCCGAAGGCGGCGATGGCGACCACCACGCCGGCCGCCGCGCCCTGGGAGACGCCGAGGATGCCGGGGTCGGCGATCGGGTTGCGGGTCAGGCCCTGCATGACGGCCCCGGCCAGGCCGAGCGCCGCGCCGACGGCCAGTCCGACGACGGTGCGCGGCAGCCGCAGCTCGCGGACCACCACGGCGTCGGCGGTGTCGCCGCCGTGCAGCAGGGCGTCGAGCGTGTCGCCGAACGGGATGGTCCGGCTGCCGACCGCCAGGCTCAGCAGCACCGCGGCGGCCAGCACGGCCAGTGCGGCGGCGAACCACGGTATGCGGCGCCGCGGTGCGCGGGACGGCGCCCGGGGCGTGCCGGGCGGTGCGCTGGTGTCGGTCATGGGCCCTCTCCGCAGACAACTCAGGTAAACCTAAGTTCCGCCGTGAAGCCCGGGCAAATCGCCTCGTGGCCGGTGGCACCCGTTGGGTAGCCTGGCGGCATGCCCGCTACCTCCCCCGCCCCGCTCACCGTCGGCTTCGACCTCGACATGACGCTGCTGGACACCCGGCCGGGTATCCGCGCCACCTACCTGGCGCTCTCCGCCGAGACCGGCACCCCGATCGACGCCGACCTGGTGGTCACCCGGCTCGGTCCGCCGCTGGTGGAGGAGATCCGCAACTGGTTCCCGGCGGACGAGGTGGAACGGGCCGTCGACCGCTACCGCGAGCTCTACCGCGACTACGCCTTCGCCCCGACGGTGGCCCTGCCCGGCGCGCACGCCGCCGTCGAGGCGGTCCGCGCCCACGGCGGCCGGGTCGCGGTGATCACCGGCAAGTACGAGCCGAACGCCCGCCTCCACCTGGAGCACGCCGGGCTGGCCGCGGACACCGTGATCGGCGACCTGTGGGCGGAGACCAAGGGCGTGGCGCTGCGCGAGCACGGCGCGAGCGTCTACGTCGGCGACCACCTCGGCGACATCCGGGGCGCCCGGCACGCGGGCGCCGTCGCGGTCTGCGTGCCCACCGGCCCGTACGGCGCGGAGGAGCTGCGCGCGGCGGGCGCGGACGTGGTGCTGACCGACCTCACTGCCTTCCCCGACTGGCTCGCCGGGCACCTGGCCGCCGGCTAGGCCCGAGCCGGGCACCTGGCCGACCGCTGGGAGGCCGGCCGCCCGCCGCGGCCTCAGGACCCGGCGGGCCCGACCCGGCGGCGCTGGGCCCGCGCGTTCCGCAGCAGCCCGGTCAGCGCGGCCAGGAAGCCGGCCGGCATCAGCATGCTCAGCCAGTACGCGGCCGTCGGCAGCGGCGTCAGGTGCAGGAACAGCGGGACGAAGGTGACCAGGGTGGCGAGCGCGCCGAGACCGAAGACGATCGCCCCGGCCTTGACGTACACGTCGCCGGGGTCGGCGCTCTGGCTGCTCACGTCTGCTCACTCCTCCGGGCCGGTCGGGACTGCCCCCAGTCTGGCAGAGCGGCCGCCGGGGCCTTCCACCGGAGCGGGCCGGTCACGTTGCGCAGTTTCCCGGCAGCTGAACGTTTTGATCCCTGTTGAGCGGGGGTATGCACGGGGTGCCGAGGGGCGCTACAGGTGCGCCCCGCGTCCTCGGACCCGGGGGTGTGAGCCGATGGAATGCGCGGAGCCGCGCCCCGGCCGTGCCAGTGCCGGGTCGCCCGCGGCCGCGAGATCCCGTTCCCGCCGCCCCGAACGGGCCTCGGAACGCGGTTCCCTCGCGGAACGCGGATGAGGCAGTGACGGACCGTTAGTCTGCTCCTGATCGCGTGCGACCATGAGCGCCCACGGGCGCCGAGCCGAGGTCGGCCGCCTTTCCCACCACCCAGTGATCCCCGGCCAGGGCCGGGATCCCTCACACCCATTCGAGGACTGTTCGAGATGCCCACCGGCCAGGTCAAGTGGTTCAACGAGACGAAGGGCTTCGGCTTCCTGTCGCGCGACGACGGCGGCGACGTCTTCGTCCACACCAAGGCGCTGCCCGACGGTGTCACGTCGCTGAAGCCGGGCCAGCGGGTCGAGTTCGGCGTGGTCGCCGGCCACCGCGGGGACCAGGCGATGGCCGTGCAGCTGCTGGACGCGCTGCCCTCGGTGGCCGCCGCCCAGCGCCGCAGCGCCGACGACATGGCGCCGATCGTCCAGGACCTGATCACCACGCTGGACGCGGTGCTGCCGGGCCTCCAGCGCGGGCGCTACCCCGCCAAGCCGACCGGCCAGAAGCTGGCCGGCCTGCTGCGCGCGGTGGCCGACCAGTTCGACGTCTGACGGCCGGCCGGGCCGACGGTCGGGGTCGGCCGGGCCGCCGACGGCCGGACGCGCCCTAGAACGCGAGCGCACCCGGGTCGAGCGGGGGCACCAGCCCCTCCGCGGCGGCCCGGGTGAGCAGCGCGCGGACGGCCGCGTAGCCCTCCTCGCCGAGGTCCTCGGTGAACTCGGTGACGTACAGCCCGATGTGCTGCTCGGCGACGTCCAGGTCCATCTCCTGGGCGTGCGCCAGCACGTACTCGCGGCTCGCCGCCGGGTCCGCCCAGGCCTGCCGGACGGAGGCGCGGATCGCGTCGGCGATCTCCCGCAGCCGCTCGGCGCCGAGCGAGCGCCTGGCGACGATCGCGCCCAGCGGGATCGGCAGGCCGGTCTCCCGCTCCCAGGCCTCGCCCATGTCGGCCAGGCTGTGCAGCCCGTACTGCTGGTACGTGAAGCGGGCCTCGTGGATCACCAGGCCGGCGTCCACCCGGCCGTCCCGGACGGCGGGCATGATCTCGTGGAACGGCAGGACGACGATCTCGCCGAAGCCGCCCGGCACCGCCCCGGCCGCCCAGAGCCGGAACAGCAGGTAGGCGGTGGAGCGCTCGGAGGGCACCGCGACGGTCTTCCCGGCCAGGTCGGCGGGGGAGCCCACACCCGGCAGGGTGAGCACCAGCGGGCCGCAGCCGCGGCCCAGCGCGCCGCCGCAGGGCAGCAGGGTGTACTCCTCCAGGACCCAGGGCAGCGCGCCGTAGCTGATCTTCAGCACATCCAGCTCGCCGCGCTCGGCCCGGCCGTTGGTGACGTCGATGTCGGCGAAGGTCACCTCGGGGGCGTCCGCCCCGGGCACCAGGCCGTGCGCCCAGGCGTGGAAGACGAAGGTGTCGTTCGGGCAGGGCGAGTACGCGATGCTCAGCCGTTCAGCCACGGCCGGCCTCCTCGATCGGTTCGTGGGCGGCGGCCAGGTCGTGGACGGGCAGCGCGGCGAAGGCCCGCTCCAGCGCGGCCAGCGCCTCGCCGATCCGCCAGGCGGCCCGGTCGCGCGGGCCCACCGGATTGGACACGGTGCGCAGTTCGAGGGCCGGCACGCCGTACCGGGCGGCGGCCTCGGCCACGCCGAAGCCCTCCATCGCCTCGGCGGCGGCGCCCGGGTGACGGGCCGACAGCTCGGCGGCCCGCTCGGCGCTGCCGGTGACGGTGGAGACGGTCAGCACCGGGCCGGTCACCGCGCCGAGCGCCGTCGAGACGAGCGCGACGGCGGCCGGCGGCGGGGTGTGCCGGACGGTGCCGAAGCCCAGCTCGGTGACGTCGGCGAAGCCCTCGGGGGTCTCGGCGCCGAGGTCCGCGGCCACGATCGCGTCGGCCAGCACGGTGGCGCCGACCGGGGCGAGCGGGGCGAACCCGCCGGCGATCCCGGCCGAGACGGCCAGCGCGTACGGGCGGGCGGCCAGCGCGGCGGAGGCCCCGGCCGCGGCGGCGGCCGGGCCGACCCCGGCGGCCAGCACGTCCACCGGCACCCGCTCGGCCCGGTGCAGCGTGCCGCCGGGCAGCGGCAGCGCGGCGGTGCCGCCGGGCAGGCCGCGCAGCACGGCCTCCGCCTCGGCGGCCACCGCGACGACGACGAGCAGCCGGGCCCGTGCGGGGCCCGGCCGCTCGTCGTGGCCGTCGGTGCCGGCGTGCGCGGTCATCGCGGGACCGTCAGCTGTCCTGGGTGTTCAGCTGGAAGTACCAGACGGCGATCGGGTTGTCCGAGTTCTTGTCGCCCTCGACCACGGTGACCAGGGTCTTGCCGCTACCGTTCAGCACCTTGTTCGCCTGCTGGGAACCCGACCAGGTCGGGCCCTTGGCGTACGAGAACAGGCTGAAGCGCCCGCCCTGGCCGGTCGAGCCGCCGTTGGTGAAGGCCCACCAGCCGGTCTCGGCCACGTTCGGGGAGACCCCGACGCCGACCCGGTCGCTGCCCACCACGTCCTTGGTCGGCAGGGTGCCCTTCTGGAGGGCCTCGGTGGCCTTGTCCTGGCACGCCTGCTGGAGCTCCTCGGTGATCGGCTTGCCGCCGTTCCAGCACAGCGGGTCCGCCTCGACCGAGGAGTTGCCGACCGTGAGGGTGGCCCGGTGGGAGCTGTGCTCGGTCTGGTCGGCGGCGATGGCGACGGAGGTGCCCACCGTGGCGGCGCCGACCACGACCACGGCGCCGAGGGCGGCGATGACACGGGAATTGAGGCTCATGGGATCAGAATCTACCGGGCCCGGGCGATCACGCGACGCGGGGGTCGGCACCGCGTGTTGCCGCCCGCCCCGGTCAGGCCACCCGGGGCGCCGTCGGGTGCCGCCGCAGGCCCACCCGGACGAGCGAGCGGAGCGTCCACAGCAGCGCCAGGCCGACCACCCCGGCGGCGACCGACAGGCCCAGCTTCCCGTTCAGCGGCAGCAGGATGCCGACCGCGCCGCCGGCCACCCAGGACAGCTGCATCAGGGTCTCCGAACGGGCGAACGCCGAGGTCCGGACGGCCTCCGGGACGTCCCGCTGGATCAGCGCGTCCAGCGCCAGCTTGCCCAGCGAGGCCGCCATCCCGGCCATCCCGGCGACCAGGATCACCGTCACCACGCCGTACCAGAGCGCGGCCGCCGCCGTCACGCAGGTCGCCAGCAGCAGCATCGCGGCGACCGTCGCCTCCGGGCCCCGGGTGCGCAGCCAGGAGCCGAGCACCGAGCCCAGCGCGTTGCCCGTCCCGGCCGCCAGCGCCACCAGGCCCAGTGCCACCGTCGGCCGCAGCCCGCCGATCGGCTCCTCCCGCAGCAGGAAGGCCAGGAACATCACCAGGAAGCCGACCAGCCACTTCATCGCCGCCATCGCCCGCAGCGCCAGGATCACCGAGGGGCCGACCGTGCGCAGCGAGGCCTTCACCGGCGGCGGCCGGTGGGGGATCAGGTGCGAGCCCTCGCCGTGCACCTCGGCGTGCAGGACGGCGCGCTGCTCGCCCTTGGCCGAGTCCACCGCGGGCGGCAGGTGGAAGGCCATCAGGGTGCCGATCACGAACACCAGGAAGGCGCCGCGCAGCGGCCAGCCGGGCCCGATCAGGTGCAGCAGCCCGCCCACCGCGGCCGCGACGCCGGTGGCCAGCAACCCGGCCAGGGTGACCCGGGAGTTCGCCTTCACCAGGGACAGCCGGCTCGGCAGCAGCCGGGGCACCACCACGCTGCGGACCACGCCGTACGCCTTGGACGCGACCAGCACGCCGAGCGCCTCCGGGTAGAGCGCGATGCCGCCGCCGACGATCACCCCGGCCATCGTCCAGGCCAGCACCGCCCGGGCCAGCATGGCCATCGCCATGGCCGCCCGGCGGCCGTGCGGCAGGCGGTCCAGCAGCGGGCCGATCACCGGGGCCAGCAGGGCGAACGGGGCCATCGTGATCAGCAGGTAGAGCGCGACCCGGCCGCGGGCCTCGCCGGTGGGCACCGAGAAGAAGATGGTGGAGGCCAGGGCGATGGTGATCAGCATGTCGCCGAAGGAGTTGAGCGCGTGCAGCTCGATCAGCTTCGCGAGGCCGGACTCGCCCGCGCCCTCGGCGGCGGTGGCCCGGCGGATCCGCCGGCCGGTGCCGTGCACCACCTTGCCGGTGCGGGAGCCGGCGGCGGAGGCGGTGCGGATCAGGAAGTGCCGGCGGGGCTCGGGGGCCTCCTCCCCGTCCGGTTCCCCCGCGCCGTCCGGTTCCTCCGCGGCGCGGTCGGCGGGCCCTTCCGGCTTCCGGGCGGCCCGGTGGAGGCCGTCGGGGGCCGCGCCCCCGTCCGGGGCCTCCGGGACGTCGGGGGCCGCGCCCTCGGACAGGTCCACGGGCGCGCCGGGCGCCTCGGGGCCGTCCGCCGGCCGCGGTTCGCCCGGGCCGGGGACCGGAGGCTGCTGTCGCGGCACGGCGTCCGCCTGGTCGGGGCTGCCGGCCTGCGGGGCGCGGAGTGCGTGCTGCGACGGGTCGTGGTCCGCCACAAGCCCATCCTGCCCCAGAATCGCCGGGCCGACGCGGGACCGGGCTCCGCTCGGCGCGGCCCCGGAACGGCCGTGTCCGCCCCGGACTGTGCCGGGGTGCCGACCGGCGGGTAGCCTGCCCAGGGTCGACCCGGCGGGGCGCCGGGGCGCCGGCAGGCCGGTCGAGCGGCGCGGCCGGTACCCGAGGGGGCCCCCGGTCGCGCAGAATGGACGAGGGACACCGAGCCGCGACGGAACAGGCAACACGCCGTGGGCGACAGAAGAACTGGGAGAGAATCGACGCCGTGAGTGCTGCGATGCGAAGCCGTACCCCCGACCGGCTCTGTGCCGAGGCCGTCGAACTCGCCCGCCAGGCCGCCGAGGAGGCCGTCGGTGCGGAGGCCGTCGGCCCGCACCTGGGTGTCCAGGCGGACGCCGACCGCGTCGTCACCCACACCTTCGAGTGCCTCGACGCGGCCTACCGCGGCTGGCACTGGGCGGTCACCGTCGCCCGTGCGCCGCGCGCCAAGAACGTCACCCTGGACGAGGTCGTGCTGCTGCCCGGCCCCGACGCGGTCCTCGCCCCCGAGTGGGTGCCGTGGAGCGAGCGGCTGCGCCCCGGCGACATGGGCCCGGGCGACCTGCTGCCCACCGGCGCCGACGACCTGCGGCTGGAGCCCGGCTGGACCGGCGAGGACGAGCCCGCGCCGAACTCCGCGGTCGCCCTGGTGGACGACGAGGACCTGGTCGTCACCGACCCGCACGTCCAGCCCGCCCCGGCCCGCGCCCGGATCAACGCCGTCGCCGAGGAGCTGGGCCTGGGCCGCAGCCGGGTGCTCTCCCGGCTGGGCCTGCACCTGGCCGCCGAGCGCTGGGAGAAGACCCACGGCCCGCAGACCGCGATGGCGCAGGCCGCCCCGGCCTCGTGCGCGAGCTGCGGCTTCCTGGTCCCGATCGGCGGCTCGCTCGGGCAGGCCTTCGGCGTGTGCGGCAACGAGTTCGGCCCGGCCGACGGCCAGATCGTCTCCTTCGCGTACGGCTGCGGCGGGCACTCCGAGGCGGCCGTCATCCCGGCCCCGCCGGCGCCGTCCGAGCTGATCCTGGACGAGCTGGTGGTCGAGCCGCTCCCGCTGCACCCCGACCGCGCCTCCGGCTCGGTCGAACCCGACGCCCCGGCCGAGGAGCTCGGCCACTCCTGAGCCCCCGGGCCCGCACGGCCCGCCCCGGTGACGAACCGGGGCGGGCCGTCGGCGTTCCCGGGCTCAGCGGCGGCCGAACAGGCCGCGCCTGGGCCGGGCGGCGTCCCGCGGCGGGGCCGGCGGCCGGGGCTCCGGCGGGGCGTCCTGCCCGCTGTGGAGCAGCTCGGCGACCGACACCCGGACGTGGCGCCGCCAGCCGCGGTGGCTGAGCTCGACCAGGAAGCTGCCGTCGGGCATCTTGAAGATCCGGCGCATCGGCGGTCCGTCCGGCTCCGAGCCCTCGCGGGGGACGTACGTCCGGGCCGCCTCCTCGGCCAGGGCGACCGCCTGCTCCCGGCCCCGCGGGGCCTCCTGGGACGAGGCCAGCTGCCAGCGGTGGGCGCCCTCCTCGGTGACCCGCCGGTCGCGCTCGACCAGGACGTACCAGGAACCGTCGGAGACCACGTGTCCTCCCCTTCGCCGACCGGAACAGCGGCCTCAGCACAGGCAGCGGGCGCCCGTGGTCGGGAGCAGTCGGTGGGGCAGGGAAGAATGCCTACGACGAACCAGGGCAGCGGAAGGCGGCAGGTCCAGTGGAACCTCGGATCATCGGCAGCGGCACGGACGAGCACCTCGCGGACCCCTTCGGGAGCGCCGCGCTGCGCCGACGGGTGCTGGACGCCTGGGCCGCCTCGCCGGCCCGGTTCCGGGAGGACGCCAACGCCGAGGAGGAGCTGGCGCTCGGCGGCTACCGGGACCGCCTGGTGGTCGAGTTGGCGCAGAACGCGGCCGACGCCGCGGTCCGGGCCGGCCGCGGCCCCGGCCGGCTGCGGCTGACCCTGGCCGCCGCGCTGTGCACCGGCGAGATCGCGGACGGGATCAGCCGCGGCGAGGTGCCGGTGCTCGCCC
>NZ_JBEXJK010000271.1:0-11024 GCF_040609095.1 Kitasatospora sp. NPDC004799 | reverse complement strand
CCGACCCGTCAGGAACCGACCCGATCCGGTGATCCGTCAGCGAGCTCATCAGTGTCTCCCTTGATCAGGGTGTCCACCTGATTCATGACACTCCCGGCCAGGGGGCGACCGGGGGTGAGGGCGAGGGCGGTGAAGCGCTGGGCGATGAGGCGGTGGGCCTCCGGGGAGGGGTGGAGGCCGTCGGGGAGCGGGTGGGCGGCGTGGTCGGGCTCGCCGTAGAGGGCCAGGCCGTCCAGGTGGTGCAGGTGGTGGTCGCCGTCGGCCCGGCGGTCGGCGACGATGCGGGCCAGTTCGGCACGGATGACGGTGAGGGTGAGCCGTCCGGCGGCGACGTCGGCCGGGTCGCCGGTGGCGCGGAAGCGCAGAGTGCCGCTGCTGAAGTCGGGAGCGAGCGGGCCCGGCACGGTTTCGTGGAGCGGGCAGAGCAGCGGGGAGACGACCAGCAGGGGTGTGGCCGGGTGGCCGTCCCGGACGGTGTCCAGGAAGCCGTGGACGGCCGGGGTGAAGGCGCGCAGCCGCATCAGGTCGCTGTTCACCAGGTTGATGCCGAGCTTGAGGCTGATCAGGTCCGCGGGGGTGTCGCGGATGGTGCGCGCGGTGAAGGGGTCGAGCAGGGCACCGCCGCCGAAGCCGAGGTTGGTCAGGTCCAGGCCCGCGCCGTTGGCCGCCAGGGCGGGCCAGGTCCCGGTGGGGTGGGCGGCGTTGGAGCCGTGGCTGATCGAACTGCCGTGGTGCAGCCAGCGCTTGCGGGTGCCCGCCGGGAGCGGCTCGATCGGGGCGTCGGTGTCGAGGGCGATCAGTTCCGTGGTCTCGGTGTGCGGGAGCCAGATCTCGACGGTCTTGTCCCGCGTCGGCAGGCCGGTGAACCGGGCGCTGCCGGACGGCCCTTCGGTCAGGTCGACACGGCCGGTGGCGAGGTCGACGGTGCGCAGGTTGCCGCCGGGGACGCCGGTCTGCGCGGTGAGCCGGCCGTCGACCAGGAGGTCGTAGACGCCGTCCGGGACGTCCGGGACGCCCGGGTAGGCGCGCTTGGTGGGGACGGTGTGCAGCGTGATCGTGGTGGCGCGGGTGCGGAAGGCCAGCCGGACACCGGAGGGCTGGGACTCGGCCATCGCGAGCTGGTCGTCCGGGATCCGCCGCCGGGCGGCGGCGGGCAGGCGGTGCGGCAGCAGGCCGCGGCGGGTCCGTTCGACGTCGAGGTGGCCGTGCAGGAGGGCCTCGGTGACGGGGGTGGTGATCGTCATGGTGCTGCTCTCCGGTTCAGAGGGACGGGCAGGGCCCCGTCGGGGCATGGCTGGGAGGCGTGGCTCAACCGGCCGTACGGGCGCCGCCCGCGCGCAGCAGGGCGTCGAGGGAGTCGATGATCCAGTCCCAGGACTGCCGCGGGTCGACGGCGGTGTGGCTGAAGCCGCCGGCCGCCTCCAGGCTGATGTAGCCGTGGAAGACGCTGCCGAGCATGCGCACCGCGTGGGTCTGCTCCGGCTCGGCCAGGTCGTAGCCGCGCAGGATCGCCCTGGTCATCTGGGCGTGCCGGACGCCCGCGCTGGCGGCGGCCGTCTCGGCGTCCAGGCGCAGGCGGGTGGCGTCGTAGCGGCCGGGGTGGCGGGCCGCGTAGTCGCGGTAGGCGTCCGCGAAGGCGGCGAGCGCGTCGCGGCCGGCCCGGCCGGCCAGGGCGTCGGCGACGAGGTCGGCGAGTTCCTCCAGGGCGTGCAGGGCGATCCGGGTCCTGAGGTCCTGGGAGCCCTTGACGTGGGAGTAGAGGCTGGCCGTCTGGACGCCGAAGCGGCGGGCGACGGCGGCGACGGTCACCCGGTCGAAGCCGACCTCGTCGGCGAGTTCGGCGCCCGCGACGACCAGGCGGTCGATGGTCAGCCCTGCCCTTGCCATCTGCGGTCCTCCCGTACGGTCGCGTCGGTGATCTACGGACAGTATGGGATTTCCTAAATGGATTAGGCAAATGGCGAATGGGCATGACAGCCGGGCCAGGGGGTGGCTTGCGCGCCCCGAATACCGGATGATCAACCCACGGGGTACGGCGATTGGGCATGACGGCCGGGGCCACGGCGAGGAGTGAGGAGCTCACGACGATGGACACGGCACGCACACTCGTCCTGGTGGCGGCCACCGTCACCTGCGGACTGACCGCAGGGCTGTTCTACGCCTACGCGTGCTCGGTCATGCCGGCGCTCGCGCGGGTCGAGGACCGGACCTTCATCGAGGTCATGCAGCGCGTCAACGTGGCGATCCTGAACGGCTGGTTCGCCCTCGGCTTCGTCGGCGCCCTGGTCGCCACCGCCGCCGCGGTCGCCCTGCACCTGCCCTCGGACGGGCACGGCGTCCTGCCCGCGACCGTCGCCGCACTGGTGCTGTACACCGCGGTGATCGGGGTCACCCGCTGGGTCAACATCCCGCTGAACGACGGGCTCGAAGCCGCCGGGCCGGCCGGACGGATCGCCGACCCGGCCGCGGTGCGCGGCCGGTTCGAGGCGCGCTGGGTGCGCTTCAACGTGCTGCGCGCCCTGCTGTCGACGGGCGCCCTGGCCTGCCTCGCCTGGGCGCTCGTCCTCGACGGGCGGAGCTGACCCGGGGCCGCCGGCCGGGCCGAGCCGGCCGGGTCAGCCCGACCGGGCGGCACGGGCCGGGCTCAGCCGCAGAGGGTGGCGAAGCCGTACCCGCGCGCCTTGAGGGTGGAGATGATGCCGGGCAGCGCGGCCACCGTCTGGCTGCGGTCGCCGCCGCCGTCGTGCAGCAGGATCACCGAGCCGGGGCGGACGTTGTTCAGCACCCGCGACCGGATCGCGGCGGTGCCGGGGCGGGACCAGTCCGCCGGGTCCACCGACCAGAGCACGACCTGCTTGCCGAGCGCCGCGGCCTTCGAGCGCACCGTGCCGTTGACCGCGCCGTACGGCGGGCGCAGGCAGCTCGGGGTGCGGCCGGTCTGGGCGCGGATGACCCGGTCGGTGTCGGCCACCTGCGCGTTGAGCGCGGCGGCGGAGAGCTTGCGCAGGTCCGGGTGCGACCAGGAGTGGTTCTGCACGCTGTGGCCCTGCTTGGCGACCTGCGCGGTCAGCGCCGGGCGGGCGGCGACGTTCTGCCCGATCTCGAAGAAGGTCGCCCGCACCCCGTACTGGGCGAGCGTCGCCAGGACCTTGGGCGTGTAGGCGGGACTGGGGCCGTCGTCGAAGGTCAGGTAGACCACCTTGCCGCCCAGGGCCCCGGCCGCCTCCGCCTCGGCCGCCGGGAGGGCGACCGCCGCGCCCGCCGTGAGCGCGACGACGAGTGCGCCGATCGCCGTCCGGAGCCTGCCAACTGTCGTGCGCCTGCCGGGTCGTACGGACATGCCTGCCCCCTGCGGTCGGAACTCGCGTGCACCGGCCAGTCTGCTCCCGACGGCCCGTCCGCCGCGACCCGCCGTCGGCCGCGAGCGAACGGAACCGGCCAGGGCGGGCACGGGGGCCGACAGGGGCGCCGGGCGGACGTTCGGCCCGGCGCGGAACTCTGTGGCGGGCGGCGGCGCGGGGCGCTATGCTCCCCGGCGATGACCATTCACGCTGCTCTCAGATTGGGGGTCCCGTCCGCGAAGAGTGCGTGCTGATGCCCACTCACCCCGCGCACGGGAACGACTCCCGCCTCTCCTTCTGGCGGCGCGTACGCGAGTACGCCGTGCCGCCCTCCATGATCGAAACCGCCACCGCCCGCCGCCTGACCGGTGACTGGGCCGGGGCCTGCGCCGCCGCCAACGTCGAGGTCGACTTCCGCCTGCGGGACGTCACCCGCGTCCACGGCCGGGAGCTCGCCGACCGGGTGCGGGCCGATCTGCGCTGCCTCGCACCGGAGTTGCTGCGCTGGCACCTGCCGCGATCCGCCCCCGACGGGCTGCTGCGGCCCGGGCTCACCGTGCCGCTGGTCCGCTACCCGGGCTCACCGCCGGTCTTCCTGGTGGTCCGCACGCCGCCCGCCTGGGCGGAGTACGGACAGCGGGTCGGCCTGGCGCTCTGGGACGGTTCGGGCGGCGACGGCCGCTCGCCGCACCCGCATCCGCGCCCCGGCCGACGGTTCCGCTACGACCTGCACCGGCACCTCTGGGACGCCGGACGCAGCGCCGAGCTGGCCGTCCGAGCCGGTGTTGGAACTCCCCCAACTGGCCTACTGCGTACGAACCTTGGCGATCCCGTGGATCGCTGCGCGGTCGACCGCTGGGCCGCCGAGGCCGAGCTGCTGCTGCGCGCCGACGGGCTCCCCGCCGGGCCCGTCGTGGTCCGGCTCGGACGCCGCCGGCGGCTGCTGCTCGGGCCGGACGGGACGACGGTGGCGGCCACCGGGGACACCTCCGGCCTGCCGCTGCTGCCCGATGCCGCGACCTGGGTGCCGCCCGACGTCGACCTGCTCCGCAGCGGCGCGATCGGCCCCGACCGGCTGCATCCGCTGGTGGCGGCCGCGCTGGCGCCCGGGCACCGGCCCAACCCGGCCACGTGGCCCGGGACTTCGCCGCCGGACGAGCGGACAGTGGACTGCCGAGGGACGCGGCACCGGATCGGGCTGGTCGACGGGGTGCTCACCCCGCTCGACCACGATCCGGCCGAGGTCCGCCGCGAGGAGCTGCTGGCCGCCCTGTCCGGCACCCCGCTCCCCTGCCTGCGGGCGATCGACCTGGCCCACCGGAGGCCGTACCAACTGGCCGGTGTGCGCGAGCGGTTGGACCACGGCGACACCGCCGGGGCGCTGGCCGTGGTCGAGGCCCTGCTCGGCCCGGAGGCGGTGCTGCGCGAGGGACCGCTGCGGGACGAACTGGCGGCGGCCGCCGAACGGCGGATCGCGTACGGCCTCTACCGCGAGGGCCTGACCGGGCCCGATCTCGTCAACTACCCCTTGCCTCGCGCACGTTACAGCTCACGCCCGACCGGCGCAGCCTTCCGGCCACGCCCGCGCCACGTCTCGTACCGGGCCCGGCCGCGCCTGGCCTCCGACCGCTGACCTCGGCGCCCCCTCACTCGACACCCGTATGCCCGTTCCCACCAGGAGGTGCTCACCCATGCCCGTCCGCACGCCCGAAACCGCCCGCCCCGACGTCGACCACCCCGACGTCGACCACCCCGACGCCACCCGGCTCGACGCCACCCGGCTCGACGTCGCCCGCCAGCTGCTCGACCTGCTGGCCGACACCACCACCGAACCGCGCACCGACCCCCAGCTGGAGGCGCTCACCCTGGCCGTCGCCGCCGACCTGCCCGTCCTGCTCTGGGGCGAGCCCGGCATCGGCAAGACCGCCGCGCTCAACCGGCTCGCCGAGGCCCTGGACCTGCCGCTGACCACGGTGATCGCCAGCGTCCACGAGCCCTCCGACTTCTCCGGGCTGCCCATCGTCGGCGACGACCCGGCGCAGCAGGGCGTCCCGATGGCCCCGCCGGACTGGGCGGTGCGCCTGGTCCGGGCCGGGCGCGGGCTGCTGTTCCTGGACGAGCTGTCCACCGCGCCGCCCGCCGTCCAGGCCGCACTGCTCCGGCTGGTCCTGGAGCGGCGCGTCGGCTCGCTCCGACTCCCGCCGGGCGTACGGATCGTGGCCGCCGCCAACCCGCGCTCCTCGGCGGCCGACGGCTGGGAGCTGAGCCCGCCGCTGGCCAACCGCTTCGTCCACCTCCAGTGGGCGCACGACCACGAGGTGGTGGTGCGCGGCCTCGGCGGTGTCTGGCCGGTGGCCGCCCTGCCCCGGCTCGACCCGCGGGAACTGCCGACGGCCGTCGCCCTCGCCCGGCGCTCGGTCTGCGGGCTGCTGGCCGCCCGCCCCGAACTGGTGCACCGGCTGCCCACCACCGAGACCCGGCGCGGCGGCGCCTGGCCGTCCCCGCGCAGCTGGGACATGGCGCTGCGGCTGGTCGCCTTCGCGACCGCGGCCGGGTCCGCCCGGGAGGTGCTGTCGCTGCTGGTGCGCGGCGCCGTCGGCGACGGCCCGGGGCTGGAGCTGATGGCGCACCTGGACCGGATGGACCTGCCGGACCCGGAGGACCTGCTCGCCGACCCGGCTGGCGCGGTGCTGCCCGAACGCGGGGACCTGCGCCAGGCGGTGCTGGACGGGGTGGTCGCGACGGTCCGCAACCGGCCGGACCGGGCGCGCTGGGACGCGGCCTGGGCGCTGCTGGTCCGGGCGCTGGAGACCGGCGCGCCGGACCTCCTGGTGGTCCCGGCCACCACGCTGGCCTCGCTGCGCCGGGAGGACTGGGACGTGCCGGCGGCGATCGAGCGGCTCACCCCGGCGCTGGCGGTCTCCCGCCGGGCCGACCTCGTCGGCGCCCTCAAGCCGCGGGCGGTGTCGCGGTGAACGGCACCGCGGGCGCGGCCGCCGCCGCCCTGCCGCCGGACGCCGCGAAGCCGGACGTCGAGAGGCCGGACCTCGCAAAGCTGGACGTCGAGAAGCTGTACGCCGCCCGCCTGCACGCCGTCAGGGTCCGCCCGTACCTGGCGACCGCGCTGTTCGCGCTCACCGTGGTGGAGTCCCGGCAGGTGCCGACCATGGCCGTGGACCGGTACTGGCGCTGCTACACCTCGCCGGCCTTCGTCGCCCGCACCCCGGTGGAGCAGCTGGCCGGCGTCTGGGTGCACGAGGTCTCGCACCTGCTGCGCGACCACCACGGGCGCGGCGACCGGCTCGCCCGGGAGCTCGGCACGGACGGCCCGGGCGCCCGGCTGCGGATGAACATCGCCGCCGACTGCGAGATCAACGACGACGTCTACGGCGACGGGCTGGCCCGCCCGCCCGGCGCCGTCCGGCCGGGGATGCTCGAACTGCCGGACGGGCTGCTGATGGAGGAGTACCTGCGCCGGTTCCGCTTCGACCCGGCCCACCTGGCGGCCGCCTGGCTGGAGTGCGGTAGCGGCGCCGACGGCCTGGACCGCCCCTGGGACCTCGGCCCCGACGGCGCCCACGGGCTCACCGCCCAGGAGCGCGACGCCGTCCGCTTCCGGGTCGCCGAGGGCATCCGGGCCCGCCCGGGGAAGACGCCGAAGGGCTGGCAGCGCTGGGCCGAGGAGGCCTTCCACCCGCCGCAGCCGTGGCGGCGGCTGCTGGGCGCGGCGATCCGCTCGGCGGCCTCCGGCCCCGGCGCGGGCGACGACTACAGCTACGGCCGCCCCGCCCGCCGCTCGGCCGGGGTGCCGGGCGTGCTGCTGCCGAGCCTGCGGCGGCGCCCGCCCCGGGTCGCGGTGATCATCGACACCTCGGGCTCGGTCTCGGACGACGAGCTGGGCAGCGCGCTGCTGGAGGTCACGGCGATCGGCCGGGCGGTCGGCGGCCGCCGCGACCAGGTCACCGTCGTCCCCTGCGACGCGGCCGCCGAGACCGCCCACCGGCTCTGCCGGGCCGAGAACATCCCGCTGATCGGCGGGGGCGGCACCGACCTGCGCACCGGCTTCCGCACCGCCCTGCGCGGCCACCCCCGCCCGGACGTGGTGGTGGTGCTGACCGACGGCCAGACCCCGTGGCCCTCCGCCGCCCCGCCCTGCCGCACGGTGGTCGGCCTCTTCCCGCGGCCGAGCCGGTACCGCGAGGACCGGCACGACGACGGCCTGGAGGAGTACCGGCCGGCCGCCCCGCCGGACTGGGCCCGGGTGGTGACCATCGGCTGAGCACCTGGCGCCGAAGGCCGGAGGACCTGCTCGACGGTGTCGCGCACCGCCAGCAGCTCGTCGTCGACGTCCCCGCCCGTCACGTCCAGCACCGCGTCCGCGGCCTCGGCCCCCAGGACCGCGGCCAGCTCCCGGCGGGCCTCCGCCCGGCCGATCTCCGCGAACGGCACCTCCCGCCCCAGGGCCGCCCCGATGGCCGCCACCTGCTACCGGGGCGTCACCCGCTCCGGGCCGGTCAGCGCGTACGCCCGCCCCCGGTGGCCGGGCTCGGTCAGCGCCAACCGCGCCACCGCCGCGATGTCCGCGAAGTGGATCGTGGGCAGCCCGGTGTCCGCGTACGACGCGCGGACCGTGCGGCGCTCGCGGATCCGCGCCGCCCACCACAGGGCGTTCGAGGCGAACTGGGTCGGCCGCAGGACCGTCCATGCCATGCCGCTGTCCTTCAGCAGCCGCTCGCCGGGGGTGCCGGGTCGGCCAGGTCGCCCTCGCGCACCTCCACCCCCTCGGGCAGCCGGGCCCGGGCGGCGTCGCGGGTGACGCCCCGGAGGGGGCCGGTGCCGCGTGCGTGCAGCTGCCGCCGTGCGAGGATCGGGCAGGTGACAGCCATGAGTCCCGGCGGGACGGAGGAGGAGAACCCGGTGACCGAGACGGCAGCGGCCGGTGCGGAAGTCTTCGAGCCGGACGAGCACGTACGGTTCGCGCGGTACCGCCGGGCCTTCGCGGAGGTCGCCCCCGAGGCCGCGGCCGGCCTCGCGGCCCGGGTGCTCACGGACCCCGAGCGCGCGATGGCGAGCTGCGCGGTCTGCGAGTACCTGGACCGGCGCGCGGCGGAGCTGCTGACCGGGCCGGACTTCCCGGCCTGGCACCAGGAGTTGGCGGGCGTCGTGGCCGCCGACCCCTTCGCCGTCCGGCGGCTGCGGGACTGGTCCCTGCTGCGGACGGTGACGCTGGACGAGCCGTGGGAGGAGGAGCAGCTGCTCGCGTCGGACAACTGGCTCCAGACGCATCTCGCCGAGGAGTCCTCGGCCCGGCGGGTCCTGGGCCTGCTCGCCGCGAGCGGCCGGACCAGGCGCACCCGCAACGTCGCGGCCTCCCGGCTGCGGCGGTTGCGGTAGCGGCGGTTGCGGCAGCACGGGCGGAGCAGGCCGGAGGCCGGGCCGCTCCGCCCGCGGCAGGGGGTCAGCCGACCATGGCCGCCAGGACGCTGCGCCAGTCCTCGCCCGGTTCCGGGGCGAGGGGGCCGGCCAGGGTGTCCGCCCGGTAGTGCCAGAGGCGGCGGAGCTCCTCGTCGGCGTCCGGGGTGGTGCCGATCGGGCTGGCGGAGCCGAGCAGGCGGACCAGTTCGGCGGTGAACTCGGCCCAGGAGACGTGTCCGCTCACCGCGTTGACGACCCGGCCGGCGGCGGGGTGGTCCGGGGTGAGGCAGGCGGTGAGGGCCCGGGCCAGGGCGGCCGCGTGCACCCACGAGGCGCCGTACCACTCGTTCCCGTCCGGCAGGCCGATCGGCCGGCCTGCCAGGGCGGCCTGGTAGAGCGCACTGGTGGAGCCCCAGCGGAGCTGGTCGCGCAGCCGGTGGTGCGGGCCCCAGACGATCGGGGCGCGGACGGCGACGGCCTGGCCGCGGCCGGCGGCGGCCGCCTCGAAGAGCATCCGCTCGCAGTCCAGCTTGGCCTGCCCGTACGCGGTGACGGCCGCGCCGCTGGGGCTGCCCTCGGGGACCTCGGTGCCCGCCGGGCGACCGTACGCGTCGATGCTGCTGACGAAGACGAACGGGCCGCCCCGCCAGCCGTCGACCAGCGCGCGCATCGCGGCGAGGTCGGTGGCGTGGTCGGTGAAGGTGCAGGCGGAGTGGATCACGGCGTCCACGCCCTCGACGGCCCGGCGCAGGCTGTCGAGGTCGCCGAGGTCGCCCGCCGCCACCTCGGCGCCGTTCAGCACGGGCAGGTGCGCGGATTCCGGCCGGACCAGCACCCGGACCGGCCGGCCCTGGGCCATCAGCTCCTGCAGCACGGCCGCGCCGACCCCGCCGGTGGCGCCGGTGAGCAGCACGGTGCCGGTGCGGGTGCCGGTGGTCCGCGGGCGGGCGCCGGCGTCGGCCAGGGCGGCGCGGCGCTCGTCCGCGCGGGCGGCGAGCAGGGTGGCGAGGGCGCGCGGGGTGCGCTGCTCCAGGATGTCGAGGCCGGTGAGCGGCAGCCCGGTGCGGGTGCGCAGGCGTTCGGCGAGCTGGACGGCGACCAGGGAGTGGCCGCCGAGGGCGAAGAAGTCGCCGTCGGCGGGCGGGGTGGTGCCGAGCAGTTCACCGAAGGCCTGCCGGACGGCGGCCAGCGGGCCCTCGACCACCGGCTCGGCGGCGGCGGACACCGGAGCGGCATCCGGCCGCGGGCCGGCGCCGGGCAGCCGGTCGCGGTCCGGGGTGCCGTCGGGGTGGCGCGGCAGCCGGTCCACCAGGGTGACCGCGAGCGGCAGTTCGGCGGCCGTCAGGCGCCCGCGCAGGGCGGCCCGCAGCTCGGTGCCGCTCGGGGCGACCGGCCCGCGCACCACCGCGTAGGCGAGCGGCGGGCCGTCGGGGCGCTCGGCGACGGCCGCCTCGACCACCCTCGGATCGGCCGACAGCGCCGCCACCACCGGGTGCTCGCCGGACTCCGGTGCCCCGGCCGAAAGCTCGACAGCCGAAGGCGCTCCGACAGAAGGCTCGACGGCCGAAGGCGCTCCGACAGAAGGCTCGACGGCCGACGGCTCGCCGCCCAGCCGCTCACCGGGCAGTCCGGACAGCCGCCGGTCCGGGTCGCCCGCCACCGCGGTGAGCACCGCCGCGAAGGCGTCGGCGAGCCGGGCGGCGTCGGCCCCGTCCAGCACGTCCCGGTCGTGCTGGACCAGGACGCGCGGCCGCGGGCCGTCCTCGACCAGCAGTGCCAGGCCGAACTTGGCCAGCCCCAGGTCGAGTTCGACGTTCTCGGCGTCGAGGCCCGGCAGTGCCAGCGGCGCGACGGGCTGGACGAGGTCGCAGCTGACCGACAGCAGCGGGGTGCCGTCCGCCCCGCGCGAGTCCGCGCCGAGCCGCTCGACCACGAGGTCGAACGGCACCTCGTGGTGCCGCTGGGCGTCGAGCAGGGCGGTGCGCACCAGCCCGAGCAGCTCGGCGAAGGTCGGGTCGCCGGCCGGATCCGCCCGTACGGCCAGGGTGTTGACGCCGAGGCCGACGGTGCGCCGCAGCTCGGGCCGGGCCCGGTGGCCGCTGGCGCAGCCGAGGACCAGGTCGCTCTGCCCGGAGGCGGTGCGCAGCACGGCGAACGCGGCGGCCAGCACGACGGTGAACAGGGTGGCGCCGTGCCGCGAGCCGAGGCCGCGCAGCGCCTCCACCACGGCCGGGTCCAGCGCCGCACTGTGCAGGGCGGCGCGGCGCT
>NZ_JBEXJK010000270.1:0-11112 GCF_040609095.1 Kitasatospora sp. NPDC004799 | reverse complement strand
CGCGGCCCAACGGCCGCCGCGGCCTACCGGTCGACCGGCGGGGCCGCCCCCCGCCCCGGCACCGCCCGAGGGCCCGCCGCACCAGCTGCGGCGGGCCCTCGGGCGTGTCCTCGGGGGACGGTGTCAGAGCTGCTCGACCACGTAGTCGATGCAGTGGGTGAGCGCCTCGACGTCCGCCGGGTCGATCGCCGGGAACATCGCGATGCGCAGCTGGTTGCGGCCCAGCTTGCGGTACGGCTCGGTGTCCACGATGCCGTTGGCCCGCAGGGCCTTGGCGACCGCGGCGGCGTCCACCGACTCGTCGAAGTCGATGGTGCCGACCACCTGGGAGCGCTCGGCCGGGTTCGCCACGAAGGGGGTGGCGAAGGAGGACTTCTCGGCCCAGGAGTACAGCCGGGACGAGGAGTCGGCGGTGCGGGCGACCGCCCAGTCCAGGCCGCCGTTGCCGTTCAGCCACTCCAGCTGGTCGGCCAGCAGGAAGAGGGTGGCGATCGACGGGGTGTTGTACGTCTGGTCCTTCGACGAGTTGTCGATGGCCGTCGGCAGCGAGAAGAACGGCGGGATGTAGCGGCCGGAGCCGGCGATCTCGGCGGCGCGCTCCAGGGCGGCCGGCGAGAAGGTGGCCAGCCAGAGGCCGCCCTCGGAGGCGAAGGACTTCTGCGGGGCGAAGTAGTAGACGTCCGTCTCGGTGATGTCCACCGGCAGGCCGCCGGCGCCCGAGGTGGCGTCCACCAGGACCAGCGAGCCCTCGTCGGCGCCGGCCGGGCGCGCGATCGGCATCGCGACGCCGGTCGAGGTCTCGTTGTGGGTGAGCCCGTAGACGTCCACGCCCGCCTCGGCGACCGGCAGCGGGTGGGTGCCCGGCGCGGTCTTGATCACGGTCGGCTCGCCGAGCCACGGCGCGGCCTTGACCGAGGAGGCGAACTTCGAGGAGAACTCGCCGAAGTCCAGGTGCTGGGACTTCTCCCGCACCAGGCCGAAGGCGGCGATGTCCCAGAAGGCGGTGGAGCCGCCGTTGCCGAGGACGACCTGGTAGCCGTCCGGCAGCGAGAACAGGCTGCTCACGCCCTCGCGCACGCGCTTGACCACGTTCTTGACCGGGGCCTGGCGGTGCGAGGTGCCGAGCAGGGAGGTCTGGGTGGCGGCGAGGGCACTCAGGGCCTCGGGGCGCACCTTGGACGGTCCGCAGCCGAAACGGCCGTCTGCGGGCTTGATGTCAGCGGGGATCTGGATCTGAGCCACGCGCGCAGCCTACCGGCGCCGGGCTCCGCCGGGGTACGGTCGTCCGCCCGCTGAGACTGTGATCTTCGTTGCCCGGGACGCCGACAGCGGGCCCGGCTCGGAGCCGGACCCGCTGCTCAGGGGCGCTGTTCGGACGGTCGTCCGGTGCGGTCAGCGGGCGATGGCGTCCCAGCCCTCGATCTCCTCGGGGCGGCGCGGGCCGGGGCCGACGTAGCGCGCGGACGGGCGCACGAGCCGGCCCGTGCGCTTCTGCTCCAGGATGTGCGCCGACCAGCCGGCCGTGCGGGCGCAGGTGAACATCGAGGTGAACATGTGCGCCGGGACCTCGGCGAAGTCCAGCATGATGGCGGCCCAGAACTCGACGTTGGTGGCCAGCACGCGGTCGGGGCGGCGGTTGTGCAGCTCCTCCAGCGCGGCCTTCTCCAGCGCCTCGGCGACCTCGAAGCGCGGCGCGCCGAGCTCCTTGGCGGTGCGGCGCAGCACCCGGGCGCGCGGGTCCTCGGCGCGGTAGACGCGGTGGCCGAAGCCCATCAGGCGCTCGCCCTTGTCCAGGGCGTTCTTGACCCAGGCGGTCGCGTCGCCGGTGCGCTCGATCTCCTCGATCATGCCGAGCACGCGGGACGGCGCGCCGCCGTGCAGCGGGCCGGACATCGCGCCGACCGCGCCGGAGAGCGCGGCCGCGACGTCGGCGCCGGTGGAGGCGATGACCCGGGCGGTGAAGGTGGAGGCGTTCATGCCGTGCTCGGCGGCCGAGGTCCAGTAGGCGTCGACGGCCTTGACGTGCTTCGGGTCCGGCTCGCCCCGCCAGCGGATCATGAACCGCTCGACGACCGTCTCGGCCTTGTCGATCTCGCTCTGCGGGACCATCGGCAGGCCCTGGCCGCGGGCCGACTGGGCGACGTAGGAGAGCGCCATCACGGCGGCCCGGGCGAGGTCGTCGCGGGCCTGCTCGGCGTCGATGTCCAGCAGCGGCTTGAGGCCCCAGACCGGGGCGAGCATGGCGAGCGCCGACTGCACGTCGACCCGGATGTCGCCGGAGTGCACGGGGATCGGGAAGGGCTCGGCGGCCGGCAGGCCGGGGTTGAACTTGCCGTCCACCAGCAGGCCCCAGACGTGGCCGAAGGAGACGTTGCCCACCAGGTCGTCGATGTCGACACCGCGGTACCGCAGGGCGCCGCCTTCACGGTCGGGTTCGGCGATCTCGCTCTCGAACGCGACGACTCCCTCAAGCCCGGGTACGAAATCGGACATGCGACGGCTCCTTCAGTTCAGTTCTGCGATCGGCGCTCCGCCGTGGTGGGGCGGCGCGCCCGTGACCGAATGGTGTTTGGCACTCGGTGCCAGGGTGACAGGCACGGGGTGCATTGCGCCATACACCACCGTGGTGATGTTTCCCGCGGGCCCGCTTGACTTTGTCGTCGGGGGGCCGGTCGTGCCCCGGGATTCCCGGAATCAAACGCCTGGTTCCGGACAATTCCGCGCAGGACGGGCGGCCGGGCGGTGGCGGGTCACCCTATCTCCCACCGGGGTTTGTCCGGAGGGAGCGGCGCCCGTTGCTTGTCGTACGGGATGATGTTGGCGTGCAGACCCCGGATCGCGCCCAGTCGACGCCCCAGAGCCCCGCCAACCGGACCCCGGCCGAGGAGGCCCGCCCCGGCCCGGACCTCACCGTGATGCGCAAGCACTACAGCCACGAGGGCCTGGTCGAGGAGCAGCTCGCGCCCGAGCCGATCGGCCAGTTCACCCGCTGGTTCCACGAGGCGGACGACGCCGGGGTGGTGGAGCCCAACGCGATGGTGCTCTCCACCGCCGACGCCGAGGGGCGGCCCAGCTCGCGCACCGTCCTGCTCAAGGGCTACGACCTGCGCGGCTTCGTGTTCTTCACCAACTACGGCTCCCGCAAGGGCTCCGAGCTGGCGGTCAACCCGTACGCCGGGCTGCTGTTCCCGTGGATCGCGCTGGCCCGCCAGGTGATCGTCCAGGGCCGGGTGGAGAAGGTCGGCCGGGACGAGACCGCCGCCTACTTCCGCACCCGCCCGCACGGCTCCCAGCTGGGCGCCTGGGCCAGCGAGCAGTCCAGCCCGGTCGACGGCCGGGAGGTCCTGGAACGGCGCTACGCCGAGCTGGAGCGGCGCTACCCGGAGGGCGAGGGCGTGCCCGTCCCGCCGTTCTGGGGCGGGTACCGGGTGGTCCCGCAGAGCGTCGAGTTCTGGCAGGGCCGGGAGAACCGGCTGCACGACCGGCTCCGCTACGTCGCCGACCCGTCCGGCCCGACGGGGTGGCGGGTGGAGCGGCTCTGCCCGTGATCCGTTCGGCCCACAGGCTCCGCGCGGCGCCCGCGCGGAGCTGACGGTCCGTCACCTCCCGGGTGTAGGATGCCCGTCGCGGACCTGGGTCGATGCACTTCCGGCCGGGAGCCCGCTGTGCCGACACGATCGAGTGAGGGACTGATGGGCGTCACCGGTGCGGGAACCGCCGCTGGACTCGGCTCTGACCTGGTCGACGTCACCGCCCTGCCGCTCGACGAACTCGACGCCCTGCCGGACACCGTCCTCGGCGACCTGCTGCGCCGGGTGGTCGCGGACGCCCTGACCCCCGGCGCCGAGCCGCTCGCCGCCTTCCAGTCGGCGCTCGACCGGTAGCGCGCCGCCCGGCGCCCGCGCCCCCTCGTTCGGCGCGCCGTGCCCCGCGGGCGCCCGCGCCCCCGCCGGTGCGCCCCCGAGCGCCGGAGCGCTCCCGACCGGGGGAGTGCGCCTGACCACCGGCTAAACCACCCGAGGCCGCCGAATCCGCCAACTCACCGGCGCGGGCGGTGGAGTTCGCGACATGCTGGGGTATGAAACCAGCGCCGTCGCGGACCGTCGGGCACGGGGGGAACAGGTGATGGAGCAGGAACAGCACCGGCCGTACTTCTTCTTCAGTTACGCACGCACGGACTTCGAGGCCGAGGACGCCTTCGTCAACCAGTTCTACAACGACCTGCGGGACGAACTCGGCCGGCTGGTCGGCGCCGGCGTGCGGGTCGAGGAGCTGGCCTACCGGGACACCGAGCAGCTGCGGCTGGGCGACGACTGGGCGGAGAAGCTGGCCACGATGCTCGGCCGCAGCCGCACCATGATCGCGCTCTACTCCCCGGCCTACTTCGCCAGCCTCTACTGCGGCAAGGAGTGGACCGCCTTCCGCGGCCGGGTCCGCCGCCACCACGAGGACACCGGGGAGCTCATCTCGGCGCTCGTCCCGGTGCTCTGGGAGCCCGTCGAGCCGGGCGACCTGGCCGACGAAGTGAACAAGATCCAGTGGGCCCAGCCGGACATGGGCGAGGCCTACGCCCGGCACGGCCTGCGGGCCCTGCTGCGCACCGCGCAGGCCGGGGCGTACGAGCAGGTCGTCCGGGTGGTCGCGGAGCGGGTCCGGGACGCGGCCGCGCGCCGGCTCGGCGAGCTGCCCGAGTTCGACCTCGGCGCCGTGCGCGGCTACTTCCCGCCCCCGGCGGCGCCGCCCGTGGCGTCCGCCCCCGGGATGGTGCGGCTGTTCATCGCGGCCGGGCGGGCCTCGGAGGCCGCCGCCGAGGGCGGCTCCCGCGCGGGCGGCTGGTACGGCGCCAAACCCTGGCACTGGGCGCCGTACCACCCGCCCACCCAGCCCTCGCTGGTGGCCCGCGCCCAGCAGGTGATCACCGGCGCCGGGCACGCCACCACGCTGGAGGAGGTCGACACCGCCCTCGTCGACAAGCTCGACCAGGCCCGGGAGGACAGCCAGGTCAGCATCCTGCTGGTGGACCCGTGGGTGGCCGGCGGCGAGCGCTACCGCACCGCGCTGCGCGCGTACGACGAGCAGAACCACCCGGTCACCGGCGTGATGGTGCCCGCCGGCAGCGACGACCCGGCCGACGGACCGGGGCGCGACGCGCTCTGGGCGGGCGTGCGCGACGTGTTCCGGCGCAACTGGCTGCGCCGGAGCGACCTGGAGCACTTGTTCCGGGTCAAAGTGAGCCGGGAGAGCTTCGACAACGAGCTCACCATCATGGTGACGGTCGCTCAGAACAAGCTCATGGACGACAACCTGGATTGGGGGGACGATGGCGGCGACGCCTTCGGCTTCGGCCCGGGCGGCGGCCCGGACACCGGCCCGGCGATGCCCGGGCTGGCCATCCCGGCCGGACCGCCGGGGCCCCGCCAGGAGCCCGCACGCGTCAACCGGGGCCTCCCGGGTTCCACGGACCTGCCGCACCAGAGCCGGGGCAAGGACACCGCCGCCCCGCTGAGGGGGGAGAAGAACCATGACCACTGAGCCCGGCGCAGAGCTGGAGCGCGGCGGACCGGGATCGGTCGTCACGTTCTACTCCTTCAAGGGCGGCACCGGCCGCACCATGGCGCTCGCCAACGTCGGCTGGATCCTCGCCAGCCGCGGCCTGCGCGTCCTGGTCGTCGACTGGGACCTGGAGGCGCCCGGCCTCCACCGCTACTACCACCCGCTGCTGGTCGACCCGGAACTGCACTCCACCGACGGCCTGATCGACCTGCTGCGCTCCTACGTCAAGCAGGCGCTGCCCTCCGCCGTCGGTCCGGTCGGGCAGTCCCCGGCCGCCTGGCTGGACGAGCCCGGGCGCCTGGACGGCTACGTCTGCGGCCTCGCCCTCGACCTGCCGCCCGGCGGCCGGCTCGACTTCCTGCCCGCAGGCCGGCAGAACGCCGCCTACGCCGCCGCCGTCACCAGCTTCAACTGGCGCAGCTTCTACCACGGCCGGGACATCCGCGGCGGCGAGTTCCTGCGCGAGCTGCGCGAACGCTGGGCCCGCGGCTACGACTATGTGCTCATCGACAGCCGCACCGGGGTCAGCGACACCTCCGGCATCTGCACCGTCCTGATGCCGGACACCGTGGTGGACTGCTTCACCTTCAGCGCCCAGAACATCCGCGGCGGCGTCGACGCCGCCCGCGCCATCGCCGAGGCCGAGGAGCGGGCGATCCGGGTCCTGCCGGTGCCGATGCGGGTCGAGGACGCCGAGCAGGAGCGCCTGGAGGCCGGCCGCGACTACGCCCGCGAGGCCTTCGCCCCCTACCTCGGCCGCTGGCTGCCCGGCGACCGCCGGGCCGGCTACTGGGCCGACGTCGAGGTGCCGTACAAGCCCTTCTACGCCTACGAGGAGGTGCCCGCCACCGTCGCCGACCGGCCGCAGGAGGCCCGCAGCCTGCTCAACGCCTTCGAACGGCTGGCCGGCTGGATCACCGACGGCCGGGTCCGCACCCTGCGCCCGCTCACCGCCGAGACCCGCCGCCGGCTCTACGGCGCCTACCTGCGCTCCGCCCGCGCGGTGCCGCGCCAGGTGTTCGTCAGCTACGCGCCCGAGGACCGGATGTGGGCCGAGTGGGCCGCCGGGACGCTCATCCGCTACGGCTACCAGACCTCCCTGCACAGCGCCGCCGAGACGTACGCCGGCCCCCGGCCGCCGGAGGTCGCCGGGCCGCTCGAGGGCCAGGGCCGGCTGCTCGCGCTGCTCTCGCCCGAGTACACCGCGCTGCCCCGCGCCGCCGAGGTCTGGCAGCTCCTCCAGGGCCGCGAACTGGCCTCCGGTTCACCGGCGTTGGTCCCGTTCCGGCTCCAGGACTCGGACGAGCCGGTGCCCCGCCCGTTCGCCGGGCAGCCGGTGCCCGACCTGGTCCGCTCCTCCGCGGCGGGCGCCGAGACCCAGCTCTACGCCGAGCTCGGCCCGCCGCCCGGCAGCAGCCGCCAGTCCGACACCGACAGCGGGGAGTTCATCGCCCCCGCGCGGTTCCCCGGCACCGCCCCGCAGGTCCAGGACGCGCCCTCGCGCAACGCCGCCTTCATCGGCCGCGGCAAGCTGCTGGAACTGCTCCGCAACCGCTTCACCGGCGGGCCCGCCGCCGTGCTCAGCCAGGTGCTCTACGGCTTCGGCGGCGCCGGCAAGTCCCAGATCGCCGCCGAGTACGCGCACCGCTTCAAGGCCGCCTACGACGTGGTCTGGTGGGTGCCCGCCGAGGAGCCCGCCAACATCCCGCAGAAGCTCGCCGAACTCGCGCCCCGGCTCGGCGTGCCCACCAGCGACGACGTCGCGCACACCGCCGCCGCCGTACTCGACGCGCTGCGCCGCGGCCAGCCGTACCGCCGCTGGCTGCTGGTCTTCGACAACGCCGGCACCCCCGAGGAGCTCGCCCCCTGGCAGCCGGCCGGCTCCTCCGGCGGGCACGTGCTGATCACCTCCCGCAACCAGGGCTGGGCCCGGCACGCCGGCCTGGTGGAGGTCGACGTCTTCCTGCGCGAGGAGAGCGTCCGGCTGCTGCGCCGCTTCAACGGCGGCCTCTCCTCGGAGGACGCCGACCAGGTCGCGCACCGCCTCGGCGACCTGCCGCTCGCCGTCGGCCAGGCCGCCGTCTGGCTCCAGGAGACGTCGATGCCGATCGCCACCTACCTCGAACTGCTCGACGAAGAGCTCACCGAGATGCTGGAGCGCACCCGGCTGCGGGCCGCGGACTACCCGCACTCGGCCGCCGCGACCTGGCGCATCTCGGTCGAGGAGCTGCGCCGGATGAACGCCCCGGCCGCCCAGATCCTGGAGATCTGCGCCTTCTTCGGCCCGGACGCCATCCCGATGCGGCTGCTCTACAGCCGGGCCGTCACCCGCGCCCTGCGGCTGCCCCCGCGCGCGCCCCGCGACAAGCTCGCGATCGGCGAGTTCCTGCGGGCCATCAACCGGTTCGGGCTCGCCCGCACCGACCAGGGCAGCGAGACCATCACCGTGCACCGGCTGGTCCAGGCGGTGCTGCGGGACCAGGTCGAGGAGGAGCGGCGGGCCGAACTGCGCGGCGTCGTCCACGCCGCGCTCGCCACCGCCAACCCCGGCGACCCGGACGTGCCGGTGAACTGGGCCGAGTACGCCGAACTCCTGCCCCACCTCCAGCCGTCCGGGGCGCTCGACAGCGCCGACGAGGACGTCCGGCAGTGGATCATCGACTCGGTCCGCTACCAGTGGAAGCGCAGCCTGCACGAGTCCGGCCGGGAGCTGGCCGAGCGCACCCTGGAGCACTGGCGCCAGGACGGCTACGGCGGGCCGGACTTCGACGTCGACAACGACGCCCAGACGCTCATGCTGCGCACCCAGCTGAGCAACATCCGCCGTTCCCAGGGCGCCCTCCAGGAGGCGTACGAGATGGACCGGGACATCCTGGAGCGCTTCACCGCGACCCTGGGCCCGGAGCACTCGCACACCCTCGCCGTCGCCAACAGCCTCGGTGCCGACCTGCGCTTCCTCGGCCGCTACGACGAGGCGCGGGCGCTCGACCGCCGCACCCTGGACGCCGCCCGGCGCACCCTCGGCCCGGACCACCCGCGCACCCTGATGATCACCAACAACCTCGCCGTCTCCGACTACCTGGCCGGCGACCGCCGGGCCGCCCTGGAGCGGCACCGCAGCAACTACCTCCAGCAGCGCGACGCGCTCGGCGCGCACAGCCTCTACGCGCTCTCCTCGGCCTCCAACTACGCCCGCGACCTGCGCGAGACCGGGCGGCTGCGGGAGGCCCTGGACCTGCTGGAGGAGACCGTCCGGATCTACCAGCAGACCATCGGCGACGGCCACACCGACACCCTGCGCGCCCGCAAGAACCTGGCCGTGGCGCTGCGCCGGGCCGGCCGCTACCACGAGGCGCTGGAGATCGACGAGGACATCTACCAGCGCTACCTGGACATCAACGGCGCCGAGCACCCCGACACCCTGGCCGCCGCCACCAACCTGGCCAGCGACCTCAACGCGCTCGGCGACACCGGGCGGGCGATCCCGCTGGCCGAGCGGGCGCTGGCGCGGTACCGCGACTACCTGGGCGAGGACCACCCGGTGACGCTGGCCGGCGCCAACAACCTCTCGGTGTACCTGCGGCTGGCGGGGCGCACGGCGGAGGCCCGCGAGCTGTCCGGCCGTACGCTGGCGCAGTTCCGCACCGTCCTCGGGGCGCACCACCTCTACATCCCGATCGCGATGATGAACCACGCCAACGACCTGTCGCTGGGCGGGGAGCTGCAGGCCGCGCTCGACCTGGAGCTGGAGGCCGCGCCGCTGATGACCGAGGCCCTCGGCCAGGACCACTACGACTCCATCGGCATCAACTCCAACCTCTCGCTCTCGCTGGCCGCCCTCGGGTACGCCGAGCGGGCCGCGGAGCTGCGGGCGGACTGCGTCCGGCGGGCCCGGCTCACCCTGGGCGAGGAGCACCCGACCACGATCGCGGTGCGGGCCGGGACGCGGCTGGACTCGGACGTGGAGCCGCCCCACGTGTGACGGTCGGCCAGGAGGGCGCGCCGGGCGGCGCTAGGCTCGCGGGCATGGTGCCGTTCCGGCAGTTCCTGCTGAAGATCCACAGTCGGTGCAACCTGGCCTGCGACTACTGCTACGTGTACGAGGGGGCGGACCAGAGCTGGCGCCGGCGGCCGCGCCGGATGGAGCTCGCGACCGCCCGCCGCACCGCCCGGCGGATCGACGAGCACGCGGCCGAGCACGGGCTGGACGAGGTCTCCGTGGTGCTGCACGGCGGCGAGCCGCTGCTCGTCGGCGCGGCCCATCTGGACGCTCTGCTGGGCGAGTTGGCGGCCGTCCGGCCCCGGGTGCGGTTCACCGTGCAGAGCAACGGGCTGCGGCTGCTGGACGAACCGGCGCTGCTCGACGTGCTGCACCGGCACCGGGTCGCGGTCGGGATCTCGCTGGACGGCGCCCGGGCCGACCACGACCGGCACCGCCGGCTGCCCTCCGGTGCGGGCAGCTGGGCGCGCACCGCCGAGGCGGTGCGACTGCTCGGCTCGGACCGGCACCGGGAGCTGTTCGCCGGCCTGCTGTGCGTCGTCGACCTGGAGTCGGACCCGGTGGCCACCTACGAGGCGCTGCTGGAGTTCGCGCCGCCGCGGCTCGACCTGCTGCTGCCGCACGCGACCTGGCGCGAGCCGCCGCCGGGCGTCGGGCCGCGGGTGGTGCCGGACGGGCCGCCGCTGGGCGGCGCGTCGTCCTCGGGTGCTCCGTCCGCTCCGTACGGGGATTGGCTGATCGCCGCCTTCGACCGCTGGTACGGCGCGCCGCGCCGGGAGACCGGGGTGCGGCTGTTCGAGGAGCTGGCGGTGCTGCTGCTCGGCGGGCGGGCGGCCAGCGAGGCGGTCGGGCTGGCGCCCGTCGACCTGGTGGTGATCGAGGCGGACGGGGCGATCGAGCAGGCGGACAGCCTCAAGGTGGCCTACGACGGCGCCCCCGGGACGGGCCTGGACGTGTGGCGGCACGGCTTCGGGGAGGCGGCCGCGCACCCGGCCTTCCGGGCCCGTCAGCGCGGCCTCGCGGGGCTCGGGCCGGTCTGCTCCGACTGCCCGCTGGTCCGGGTCTGCGGCGGGGGGCTGTACGCGCACCGGTACGCGGGGGACGGCTTGGGGGACGGCTTGGGGGACGGCGCGGGCGGGGGCGCGGGCGGGGGGTTCGGGCACCCGTCGGTGTACTGCGCGGACCTGGACCGGCTGATCCGGCACATCGCGGGGCGCCTGCGGGCGGGGGTGGCGGAGTTGGTGCGGGGCTGAGCGTGCCCGGGCCCGCGGGCGCGGGGGCGGCCGCCCGGCTCGCCCGTCCGGGTCATGCCCCGCCGCCGTCCGGCTGATCCGCGCCGCTCCGGGGAGACCGCGGGCGGGCCGGGCGGGTCGGGTGACGGGTCGGCCGGCCGGGCGGGTCGGCAGCCGGACGGACGAGGAGGAGGACCGGTGGCGGGTACGGACGAGGTGGTGACGGCCTGGGTGCCGGGCGCGCGCGGCGCGGACGGGCTGCCCCGGCACGGTGTGGACCGGGCGACGTTCCGGGCGATCGCGGGCGCGCGCGGCGGGCCGGAGGCC
>NZ_JBEXJK010000269.1:0-11130 GCF_040609095.1 Kitasatospora sp. NPDC004799 | reverse complement strand
ACCCCACGAGGGGGCGCCGGGCAGCGGCGTACGGGCGGAGCGTCAGGCGCCGATGGCGTGCAGACCGCCGTCGACGTGGATGATCTCGCCGGTGGTCTTCGGGAACCAGTCCGACAGCAGCGCGACGATGCCGCGGCCGGCCGGCTCCGGGTCGCTCAGGTCCCACTTCAGCGGGGAGCGGTGGTTCCAGGTGTCGGCCAGCTCGCCGAAGCCCGGGATGGACTTGGCGGCCATCGAGCCGATCGGACCGGCCGCGATCAGGTTGCAGCGGATGTCCCGCTCGCCCAGGTAGCGGGCCAGGTAGCGGTTGGTCGACTCCAGGGCGGCCTTGGCCGGGCCCATCCAGTCGTACTGCGGCCAGGCGAACTGCGCGTCGAAGGTCAGGCCGACCACCGAGCCGCCGTCCTGCATCAGCGGCAGCAGCGCCGTGGTCAGCGACTTCAGCGAGTACGCCGAGACGTGCATCGCGGTGGCCACGGACTCCCACGGGGTGTCCAGGAAGCTGCCGCCCAGCGCGTCCTGCGGGGCGAAGCCGATCGAGTGGACGATGCCGTCCAGGGTCGGCAGGTGCTCGCGGACCTGGTCGGCGATGCCGGCCAGCTGCTCCGGGCTGGAGACGTCCAGCTCCAGCACCTTGACCGGGTGCGGCAGCTTCTTGGCGATCCGCTCGGTCAGGCTCGGGCGCGGGAAGGCGGTGAGGATGATCTCCGCGCCCTGCTCCTGCGCGAGCCTGGCGGTGTGGAACGCGATGGAGGACTCCATCAGCACGCCGGTGATCAGGATCCGCTTGCCCTCGAGGATTCCACTCATGATCAGTGACCCATGCCCAATCCGCCGTCGACGGGAATGACGGCTCCAGTGATGTACGCGGCCTCGTCCGACCCGAGGAACCGCACGGTGGAGGCGACCTCGGCGGGCGCCGCGTAGCGGCCCAGCGGCACGCCGGCGACGATCTCCGCGCGGCGCTCGTCACTGAGCACGGCGGTCATGTCGGTGTCGACGAAGCCGGGGGCGACCACGTTGACGGTGATGTTGCGCGGGCCGAGCTCGCGCGCCAGCGACCGGGCGAAGCCGACCAGGCCGGCCTTGGAGGCGGCGTAGTTGGCCTGGCCCGGGGAGCCGGACAGGCCCACCACGGACGAGATCAGCACGACCCGGCCCTTGCGGGCGCGCATCATCAGCTTGGACGCTCGCTTGACCACCCGGAAGGTGCCGGTCAGGTTGGTGTCGACGACGGAGGTGAAGTCCTCCTCCGTCATGCGCAGCAGCAGGGTGTCGTTGGTGATGCCCGCGTTGGCGACCAGCACCTCGACCGCGCCGTGCTTCTGCTCGATCTCGGTGAAGGCGGCGTCGACCTGCGCGGCGTCCGTGATGTCGCAGCTGACCGCGAGGACGTCGTACTTGGCCAGCGCCTCGGGCACCTCGCCCGAGCGGCTGGTGATGGCCACCTTGTCGCCCGCCTCGGCGAAGGCCTGGGCGATCGCGAGGCCGATGCCCCGGTTTCCTCCGGTGACGAGAACCGAGCGGCTCAACGATCCACCTCTCTCCGTGTGTGAGCGCGTACGGCGGAATGCGTACGCAGTGTGACGCTATCGGGCGGTCGGCGGCGGCGGCGCATCGGGCTCCCACAGCGCCTTCCCGGCGGATCTGTCGCAATCCGACAATCCGCGCCCGCCCGAGCCGTCCCGGCGGCGGACATCGCCCAGGCCCGGGCGCTGCCCGGATCGGGGCGACTGTACGGGAACAACACGCACGGGCGCACCCGTTGCCCCCGTGGTGCGGGCCGGCCCGGGACCTGCCGTACCGATCCCCGACCATCCCGGCGAGCGACGAAGGCAGAGCGGATGACCAAGGCACGGCCCGGGAGCACCCACCGACGCGGACGACTGCTGGCCCTCACCGCCCTGGCGGCCGGCCTGGGCGCGGCCGCCTGGTCGCTGCGCGACCTGCCGGCGGCGTTCGGGCGGCGGCCGGACGGCGAGCGCGAGGAGCGGGTGCGCAACTCCCCGCAGTACCGCGACGGCGTCTTCCACAACGCGCCCTCCGCGCTCGCCCGCGCCACCGCCGCCCCGGGCTTCGACGGCGCCACCGCCCGCCGGATGCTCTTCGAGCGCGAGGGCCGCGTCCCCGCCCGCCCGGTGCCGACCGTCCGCCCCGCCACCCCGCCCGGGCCGGCCGCCGAGGGCGTCGAGGTCACCTGGTACGGCCACGCCTCCGCGCTGGTGGAGATCGAGGGCTTCCGGGTGCTGCTCGACCCGATCTGGAGCGACCGCTGCTCCCCCGCCGCGCACGTCGGCCCCAAGCGGCTGCACCCGGTGCCGGTGGAGCTGGAGGAGCTGCCGCAGGTCGACGCGGTGCTGATCTCGCACGACCACTACGACCACCTGGACATGGCGACGGTCAAGCGCCTGGTGCGCAGCCAGTCCGCGCCCTTCGCGGTGCCGCTCGGCATCGGCGCCCACCTGCGCCGCTGGGGCGTCCCCGAGCACCGGATCATCGAGCTGGACTGGGACGAGACCTGCACCCTGGGCGGCCTGGTGCTCACCCTCACCGCGGCGCACCACTTCTCCGGCCGGGGCCTGACCCGCAACACCACCCTGTGGGGCTCCTGGGTGGTCGCCGGCCCGAACCGCAAGGTCTTCTACACCGGCGACTCCGGCTACTTCGAGGGCTACGCCCGGATCGGCGAGCAGCACGGCCCGTTCGACGCCGCGCTGGTCCAGATCGGCGCCTACGACGCGGCCTGGGCGGACATCCACATGACCCCCGAGGACGCCGTCCTCGCCCACCGGGACCTGGCCGCCGGTCTGCTGGTGCCCGTCCACTGGTGCACCTTCAACCTGGGCCTGCACCCGTGGGCCGAGCCGGTCGAGCGGCTGGTGCGGGCCGCCAAGGAGCAGGCCGTCCCACTGGCCGTGCCGCGCCCCGGCGAGCGGGTCGACGTCGACAACCCGCCGGAGCTGGACGGCTGGTGGGAGGCCGTCGGCTGACGGACCGCGGCGGCGCCCCCGGGCAGCCGGAGCCGGCCGCCGGACGGCACCGGCCGACACCGCGGCGCGCGCCCGCCGGCACCGCGGCGCACCGGCCGAAATGCGCTGGCCGGAAACCCGGTGGACGGGACATGATGCGGTGCGGGCGCCCCTGTGGCCCCGCACCGCCACCCTCCGCGACCTGGGAGCCCGCTTGCCTCCGATCCCCCCGGCCGATCGCTCCGGCGCGCCGCACGGGCGCGCCGTCGACCCGCTGTTCCTCGCCCTGCCGCTGCGCCCCCTCGCCGACGCCGCCCTCACCCGCGCCCGCGAACTGGGCGTGAGCCACGCCGACTTCCGCCTGGAGCGGATCCGCAGCGCCTCCTGGCGGCTGCGCGACGCGCGCCCGGCCGGCACCTCCGACAGCGTGCGGCTCGGCTTCGCCGTCCGGGTGCTGCTGGACGGCGCCTGGGGCTTCGCCGCCGGCGTCGACCTCACCCCCGACGCGGCCGCCCGGGTCGCCGAGCAGGCCGTCGCGGTGGCCCGCCTCTCCGGCGGGATCAGCCGGGCGGCCGGCTCCACCGAGCGGGTCGAGCTGGCCGACGAGCCGGTGTACCGGGACGTCACCTGGGTCTCCGCGTACGAGGTCAACCCCTTCGAGGTGCCGGACGCCGAGAAGACCGCGCTGCTCGCCGAGCGCAGCTCCCGGCTGCTGGCCGCCGAGGGCGTCTCGCACGTCCAGGCCTCGCTGCGGACCGTCCAGGAGAACAAGTTCTACGCGGACACCGCCGGCACGGTGACCACCCAGCAGCGGATCCGGGTGGACTCCGAGCTGGACGCCACCTCGGTCGACGAGCGCACCGGCGCCTTCGACTCGATGCGGACCCTGGCCCCGCCGGTCGGCCGCGGCTACGAGTACCTGACCGGCACCGGCTGGGACTGGGACGCCGAACTCGCCGAACTGCCCGGGCTGCTGGCCGAGAAGATGCGCGCCCCGAGCGTCGAGGCGGGCCGCTACGACCTGGTCATCGACCCGACCAACCTCTGGCTGACCATCCACGAGTCGGTCGGCCACGCCACCGAGCTGGACCGCGCGCTCGGCTACGAGGCCGCCTACGCCGGCACCTCCTTCGCCACCTTCGACCAGCTCGGCTCGCTCCGGTACGGCTCCGACCTGATGCACGTCACCGGCGACCGCACCGCCGAGCACGGCCTGGCCACCATCGGCTACGACGACGAGGGCGTGGCCACCCAGTCCTGGGACCTGGTCCGGGACGGCGTCCTGGTCGGCTACCAACTCGACCGCGGGATCGCCGGGTTGAAGGGCTTCGAGCGCTCCAACGGCTGCGCCTTCGCGGACTCCCCCGCGCACGTCCCGGTGCAGCGGATGGCCAACGTCTCGCTCGAGCCCGCCGCCGACGGCCCGGACACCGAGGGCCTGTTCGCCCAGGTCGAGAACGGCCTCTACATCGTCGGCGACCGATCGTGGTCGATCGACCAGCAGAGGTACAACTTCCAGTTCACCGGGCAGCGCGCCTACGCCATCAAGGACGGCGAACTCGCGGGCCAGGTCAAGGACTTCGCCTACCAGGCCACCACCACCGACTTCTGGGGCTCGATGGCGGCGGTCGGCGGCCCGCAGACCTACTTCCTCGGCGGCGCCTTCAACTGCGGCAAGGCGCAGCCCGGTCAGATCGCGGCGGTCAGCCACGGCTGCCCGTCGGCGCTGTTCCGCAACGTCAACGTGCTCAACACCCAGCAGGAGGCGGGTCACTGATGACCGCGACGCAGCCCCACGAACTCGTCGAGCTGGCGCTCGGCCTCTCCCGCGCCGACGGCTGCGTGGTGATCGCCGACGAGGAGTCCACCGCCAACCTGCGCTGGGCCGCCAACTCGCTGACCACCAACGGCGTCACCCGTGGCCGCCGCCTCACCGTGATCGCCACCGTGGCCGGCGCCGAGGGCACCGCCTCCGGCGTCGTCTCCCGCGAGGCCGTCATCGCGGCCGAGGTGGAGGGCCTGGTGCGGGCCGCCGAGGAGGCCGCCCGCGCGGCGGGCCCGGCCGAGGACGCCCAGCCGCTGGTCGCCGACCGGCCCTCCTCGCCGGACTTCACCGAGCCGCCCGCGGTCACCTCCATCGAGGTGTTCGACGCCTTCGGCCCGGCCCTCGGCGAGGCCTTCGCCCGCGCCGCCTCCCAGGGCGAGCTGCTGTACGGCTTCGCCCGGCACGAGCTGACCTCCAGCTACCTGGGCAGCTCCACCGGCCTGCGGCTGCGCCACGACCAGCCCACCGGCATGGTCGAGATCAACGCCAAGACCACCGACCCGGCCGGCTCGGCCTGGGTGGGCGCCTCCACCCGGGACTTCACCGACGTCGACGTCACCGCCCTGCACACCGAGCTGACCAGGCGGCTCGGCTGGAGCGCCCGCAAGGTGGAGCTGCCGGCCGGGCGGTACGAGACGCTGCTGCCGCCCTCGGCCGTCGCCGACCTGATGATCGTCCTCAACTGGTCCTCCGGCGGCCGGGACGCCCAGGAGGGCCGGACGGTCTTCGCCAAGCCCGGCGGAGGCACCCGGATCGGCGAGAAGCTCAGCGCCCAGCCGCTGACGCTGCGCTCCGACCCGCGCGAGCCCGGCCTGGAGGCCGCGCCGTTCGTGCTCACCCACTCCACCGGCGGGGACTACTCGGTCTTCGACAACGGCCAGCCGATCGCCGCCACCGAGTGGATCCGCGAGGGCGTGCTGAACGACCTGATCACCAGCCGCCACGCGGCCGCCCTCACCGGCCTGCCGCTGCGCCCGGCGATCGACAACCTCGTGCTGGAGACGGCCGACCAGGAGTCGGCGCCGACCCTGGACGAGATGATCGCCCGCACCGAGCGCGGCCTGCTGCTCACCTGCCTCTGGTACATCCGCGAGGTGGACCCGGCGACGCTGCTGCTCACCGGGCTCACCCGGGACGGCGTCTACCTGGTGGAGAACGGCGAGGTCGTCGGCGAGGTCAACAACTTCCGGTTCAACGAGTCCCCGGTGGACCTGCTGAACCGGATCACCGAGGTGGGCCGCACCGAACGCTGCCTGCCCCGCGAGTGGAGCGACGACGTCACCCGCACCGCGATGCCACCCGTGCGTGTCGCGGACTTCAACATGAGTTCGGTCAGCCAGGCCTCTTAGCTGACAACCGACGGGGGGATACGAGAGACATGATGGACGAGAAGCGCCTGGTCCGCGTCAGCAAGACGCTGTCGCGGATCCTGCGGCACGAACCGGAACTGGTCGGCCTGACGCTGGACGAGGCCGGCTGGGTCCGGATCGACGAGCTGCTCACCGCCCTGGCGGCGAAGGGCCGCCCGCTCACCCGGGCCGAGCTGGACCACGTCGTGGCGAGCAACAACAAGCGCCGCTTCGGCTACTCGCCGGACGGTCTCTCGATCCGCGCCAACCAGGGCCACACGGTGGCGGTCGACCTCGGTCTGGCCGCCGCCGTGCCGCCGTCCGTGCTGTACCACGGCACCGCCGACCGGCACCTGGCGGCGATCTTCCGCGAGGGCCTGCGCCCGATGGCCCGCCAGGACGTCCACCTCTCGGCGGACACCGAGACGGCGACCAGGGTCGGCGCCCGGCACGGCCGTCCGGTGGTGCTGACCGTGAACGCGGCCGCGATGACGGCGGCCGGCCACGAGTTCCGGCTCAGCGAGAACGGCGTCTGGCTCACCGACGCCGTACCCCCGCGGTACCTCTCCCGGCGCTCGTAGCCCCCGCGGTACGCGACCGGGTGGGTCCGCTCCGCCGGACAGGCCCTTCGCGTACCCGACCGGGTGGGTCCGGCCCACCCGGTCTCGTCGCCGCCCGCACCCGGGCGTACCGTGAGGAGGCCGCGCGGCCAGGCGCGCGGGTGCGCGACGAGGGCGGTAGGACACATGGGCAAGAGTGCCGGCGGCGGGCAGGTCTTCCGGATCACGGGTGCGCGCAGCAGCCTCACCGAGGACGTCCGCGGGCGCCAGCGCCGCTACGTCATCTCGATGCTGCTCCGTACGGTGTGCGTGCTGCTCGCCGTGGTGCTGTGGGACGTCCAGCGGGTGCTGGCGTTCGCCGCACTGGCGGGCGCCGTGCTGCTGCCGTACTTCGCGGTGCTGATCGCCAACGCGGGCCGGGAGCGGGCCCCGGGGCTGCCGAGCACCTTCGACATCCCGCTCGACACCCCGCTGATGCTCGGCCCCGGCGGGACGGGTGGTGCGGGTGCGAAGGCCGGGACCGGAGAGGCGAAGGCCGTTCCCACCGATTCTTCACAGGACGTGGACTGACCGTCCGTTTCGTGCCGCTTCACCCCCGTTCGGCTCGGCGAAAGCTCAGAAGAAGCTCAGATTAATCATGCAAGACCTCCCCATCCGAGGGTCTTGGCGTGACATACTGCGTACGCGCTCCGCATCCCCCGTCGGAGCGACGGACCGACGCCGGGCGGCTCCCCCCGTGGCTGCCCGGCGTCGCCATGCCCGGATCCGGTCGGGCCGGGCGGGCGTGACAGACTGACGGTGCAGACGTACCCGCCAATCGTTGAGGACGGCCCGATGGACACCCCGCAGACGCCGATCTGCTCCGCCAAGGGCTGCCGGGCGGACGCCGGCTGGGTGCTGGTGTGGAACAACCCCAAGCTGCACACCCCGGACCGCCGCAAGACCTGGCTCGCCTGCGACGGGCACCGCGAGCACCTGTCCCAGTTCCTCGGGGTGCGCGGCTTCCTCAAGGAGGTCGTCGCCTTCGCCGACTGGACCCCGGAGGCCGCCGGGCCCGCCGACGCCGCTGCCGGGAGCGCCGAGAAGCCGGCCTAACCGCCGATCGCGGACATCGGCCGGTCGGGCTGGAGGAACTCCGGGTCGTCGATCCCGGCCCCGGCCTTCTTGCCCCACATCGCCGCCCGCCACAGCGCGGCCAGCTCGGCGTCGTCCGCGCCCGAGCGCAGCGCGGTGCGCAGGTCGGTCTCCCCGGTCGCGAACAGGCAGTTGCGCACCTGGCCGTCGGCGGTCAGCCGGGTGCGGTCGCAGGCCCGGCAGAACGGCCGGGTGACCGAGGCGATCACGCCCACCCGGCCGGGGCCGCCGTCCACCACCCAGCGCTCGGCGGGTGCCGCGCCCCGGCGCTCGGACGGCTCCGGGGTGAGCGTGAAACGGGCCCGCAGCAGGTCCAGGATCTCCGTCGCGGTGACCATCGACGTCCGGTCCCAGCCGTGCTGGGCGTCCAGCGGCATCTGCTCGATGAAGCGCAGCTCGTAGCCGCGCTCCAGGCACCAGGCCAGCAGGTCGGCCGCCTCGTGGTCGTTGACCCCGCGCATCAGCACCGCGTTGAGCTTCACCGGCGCCAGCCCGGCGGCCTCGGCGGCGGCCAGCCCGTCCAGCACGTCCTGGTGGCGGTGGCGGCGGGTGAGGGTGTGGAACACCTCGGGGTCGAGGGTGTCCAGCGAGACGTTGACCCGGTCGAGGCCGGCCTCGCGCAGCGCCGTGGCGGTGCGGGCCAGCCCGATGCCGTTGGTGGTCAGCGAGAGCTCCGGGCGCGGCTCCAGCTCCGCGCAGGCGGCGACGACGGCGACCAGCCCGGGGCGCAGCAGCGGCTCGCCGCCGGTGAAGCGGACCTCGCGCACGCCCAGGTCGCGCACCGCGACGGTGACCAGCCGGACGATCTCCTCGTCGGTCAGCAGGTCCGGCTTGGCCAGCCACTGCAGGCCCTCCTCCGGCATGCAGTAGGTGCAGCGCAGGTTGCACCGGTCCGTGAGGGAGACCCGCAGGTCGACGGCCTGTCGTCCGAAGGTGTCGAGCAGCACGTGCGTCCTTCCCCGAGATGCGGCCGGCCCGGCCACCGCGACGGCGGGCCGGGCCAGCATAGTCATCGCGGGACGATCAATGGGCGCCCAGTCCGGTCAGCGAGCGGACCTCCAGTTCAGCGTACTTCGCCGGGTCGGACCGTTCAGTGGACAGCAGGGTGCCGAGCCAGCCTGCCAGGAAGCCGACCGGGATGGAGATCAGGCCGGGGTTCTCCAGCGGGAACCAGTGGAAGTCGGAGTGTGGGAAGAGCGAGGTCTTCGCGCCGGAGACCACCGGGGAGAAGACCACCAGCACCACCGAGGTCACCAGTCCGGCGTAGACCGAGCTGACCGCGCCGGCGGTGGTGAAGCGCTTCCAGAACAGCGAGTAGAGCAGGGTGGGCAGGTTCGCCGAGGCGGCGACCGCGAAGGCCAGGGCGACCAGGGCGGCGGTGTTGAGCTTGTCCGCGAAGAGGCTGAGCACGATCGCCACCGCCCCGATCGCGACCGCGGCCCACTTCGCCGACAGGACCTCCTCCTTCTCGCTCGCCTTCCCGCGCCGGAGCACGTTGGCGTAGAGGTCGTGCGCGAAGGAGGCCGAGGAGGCGAGCGTGAGCCCGGCGACCACGGCGAGGATGGTGGCGAAGGCGACCGCCGAGATCACCGCGAGCAGGATCGCGCCGCCGGTGGTCCCGGCGCCGCCGCCGAGCGCCTCGGCGAGCTGCGGGGCCGCGGTGTTGCCCGCCGCGTTGGCCGCCTTGATCGCCTTGGAGCCGACCAGCGCGGCCGCGCCGAAGCCCAGTGCCAGGGTCATCAGGTAGAAGACGCCGATGATGCCGATCGCCCACAGCACCGACTTCCGCGCCGCCTTGGCGGTGGGCACGGTGTAGAAGCGGACCAGGATGTGCGGCAGGCCGGCGGTGCCGAGCACCAGCGCGATGCCCAGGCTGATGAAGTCGAGCTTGGCGGTGCCGCTGCCGTACTTCTGCCCCGGTTGGAGGAAGGCCTCGCCCTTGCCGCTCGCGCTGGCCGCCGCGCCGAGCAGCTCGGAGGGGTTGAAGTGGTACTTGGCCAGGACCAGGACGGTCATCAGCGCGGCGCCGGCGATCAGCAGCACCGCCTTGACGATCTGCACCCAGGTGGTGCCCTTCATCCCGCCGATCACCACGTAGACGATCATCAGCGCGCCGACCCCGACGATGGTCCAGCGCTTGGCGGCGTTCCCCTCGGCTCCCAGCAGCAGGGCCACCAGGGTGCCGGCGCCGACCATCTGGGCAAGCAGGTAGAAGATCGACACCACGATGGTGGAGACGCCCGCCGCGGTGCGCACCGGGCGCTGGCGCATCCGGAACGCGAGCACGTCCGCCATCGTGAAGCGGCCGGAGTTGCGCAGCGGTTCGGCGATCAGCAGCAGGGCGACCAGCCAGGCGACCAGGAAGCCGATCGAGTAGAGGAAGCCGTCGTAGCCGCTGAGCGCGATGGTCCCGGCGATGCCGAGGAAGGAGGCGGCGGACATGTAGTCGCCGGAGATGGCCAGGCCGTTCTGGAAGCCGGTGAAGCCGCGGCCGCCGGCGTAGAAGTCGGAGGCGCTCCTGGTCTGCCGACCGGCCCAGACGGTGATGCCGAGGGTGGCCAGGACGAAGACGCCGAACAGGGCCATCGTCAGGCCGCGGTGTTCGGTGGCGGAGCTGGCGAGCAGGCTCATTCGGCGGACTCCCGGGGTGGGTGGACGACGGCGCCGTGCGCCTCGCGGATCGCCGTGGCGGACGGGTCGATCCGCCGGTCCGCGTAGCGGGCGTACCAGGCGGCGATGGCGAAGGTGGTCGCGAACTGAAGCAGCCCGAGCACCAGGGCCACGTTGACGTGCCCGAGGACCTTGGTGCCCATCAGGCCCGGGGCGTAGCAGGAGAGCAGCACGTAGAGCAGGTACCAGAGCACGAAGCCGATGGTGACCGGGAAGGCGAAGCTGCGGAACGAGCGCCGCAGGGTCCTGAACTCCTCACTGTCATCAATGAGTTGGGCTTCCGTAGCGGTGCTGAGCGGCGGCGAGTCCACGCTGTCTCCTCACTCCTGCGGCGTCGCTGTCACACGGGGGGAACGGTCGAACGTGAGGGGCGTCACACGTCCGGTGCGCCGCGCAATGCTAGGAGCGTCCTGCCCGCCCCGGAAGGGGTTGACCGCGATCAGCCGACCGTTCACCCCCTCGCACCATCCGATTGGCCGAAAAGCAGTCCATCTCGGTGCCGGCGCCGCGCCCGCCGACCGGATCCCGCCCTCCCTTTCGCCCTCCAGACGGCGGACGGCAAGTGGATCTCCTCGGTCAAGCTGGACGCGCTGGCCCAGTCCGCGGCCGACCCGAAGGCCAAC
>NZ_JBEXJK010000268.1:0-11321 GCF_040609095.1 Kitasatospora sp. NPDC004799 | reverse complement strand
GCTACGGCAGCATCGACGACGCCGTCACGGTCGTCTCGGCCGCCCAGGCGCTCTGCGCGGAGAAGCGGATGTTCCTGATCGTCGACCGCTCGACCGCCCGCCCGCCCGATCGCCCACCACCCCGCACCCGCGCCACGCCGGGCCGGTCCCACCCCCGGCCGACACCCCGTCAGCCCCGCAGCCCAGCCCTGGTGGCGGGCCCACCCGGCCGCCCGTACCGTCGACACGGCCGCACCCACCGGCCGTCATCGCCCGCGCACAGCGCGTCAGCCCACACCGCCGGACCGTGCGGACGAGCACGACACCAGCACGAACACCGCGCGCGCCGACAGAAACGCAGGTCACCACTCATGCCCACGCGACGGGTCCACCACCTCGCCGCGGCCACCGCCGCCGCCACCGCCCTGACCACCGCCCTCGCCGCGCTGGCCGCCGCCCCTGCGGCCCGCGCCGACGGTCCACCGTTCGCCGCACCCCACTTCGTCCACCCCGGCCAGTCGATCCAGCAGGCCGTCGACGCCGCCAAGCCGGGCGACACCGTCCAGCTGCTCCCCGGCGTCTACCGGGGCAGCGTCCGCATCACCACCCCCGGCCTCACCCTGCGCGGCTCCGGCCCGGACAGCGTGATCACCCCCGGGGACGGCACCGAGAACGCCTGCGCCACCGCCGGGCACGGCCTCTGCGTGGTCGGCACCGAGGAGCAGCCGCTGTCCGGCGTCACCATCGACAGCCTCGCCGTCACCGGCTTCCGCAGGAACGGCATCGACGCCAGCGGCACCACCGGCCTGACCGTCAGCGGCACGTACGTCCACGACAACGTCCAGCAAGGCATCAGCCAGGAGATGTCCACCCGGGCCGTCATCCGCGGCAACCACTCGACCGACAACGGCCAGTCCGGCGTCTTCCTCGCCAACTACGCCTACCGCGAGGGCGGCTCGCCCGACACCGGCGGCACCGTGGTCGAGGGCAACGTGCTGACCGGCAACCGGGTCGGCGTCACCGTCCGCCGGCTGCGCGGGCTGGCCGTCCAGGACAACGCGCTCAGCGGCAACTGCGCCGGCGTCTTCGTGGTCGGGGACGAGGGCGTGCCCCGCGCCGGGGACCTCGACATCCGGCACAACACCGTCGTCGGCAACAACAAGTTCTGCGCGGCCAACCCGCGGCTGGGCGCGATCCAGGGCGCCGGCATCGTGCTCACCGGCACCGAGGACACCCGGGTGACGGACAACGAGGTCCGCGACAACACGGGCACCTCGGACTTCTCCGGCGGGATCGTCCTCTTCAGGAGCGTGGTCGGCGTCTCCAACGCCCGTGCCGTGATCACCGGCAACCGGCTGAGCGGCAACGGCCCGGCCGACCTCGCCGACCGCGACCCCGGCGCCGACAACACCTTCGCCCGCAACACCTGCGAGCGCTCCGAGCCGGCCGGTCGCTGCTGAGCTCCGGTACTCGTCGCCCCAGTAGCCCCAAGGACCCGAGGAGCCCAGCCATGACCACCGCACCCGCCCACACCAGCCCCCAGGCCGCGATGCGCCTGCGGGAGCTCGTCTTCGGCGCCGCCTGCGCCGCCGCCGTCCGCGCGGCCGCCCGGCTCGGTGTCGCCGACGCGCTCGACGACACCCCGACCTCCGTCACCGACCTCGCCGCCGCCCTCGACACCGAGCCCCGCCAACTGCGCCGCCTGCTGCGCGCGTTGGCCTGCTACGGGATCTTCGCGGAGAGCGGCGGCGACCGCTTCGAGCACACCGAGATGTCCCGGCTGCTGCGCGAGGACGCGCCCAACTCGCTGCGCTACATCTCCCTCTGGTGCACCGAGCCGTGGACCTGGGAGGCCTGGCCGAAGCTGGACGAGGCGGTCCGCTCCGGCCGCAACGTCTTCCCCGAGCTGTTCGGCAAGGAGTTCTTCGACTACCTGCACAGCGACGCGGGGGACTCGGCGAAGGTCTTCGACAAGGCGATGACCACCTCCAGCCGGCAGTCCGCCGAGGACTTCGCCGAGTACCTGGACCTCACCGGCGTCGACTCGGTGGCGGACATCGGCGGCGGCCAGGGCCACGTGCTGGCCAGCCTGCTGGAGCGGCACCCGGCCCTGCACGGCACCCTGCTCGACCTGCCCAAGGTGGTGGCCGGCGCCGACCCGCGGCTCCAGGACGGCGGCGCCTTCGCCGACCGTGCCCGCCTGGTGCCGGGCGACTGCCGGGTGGAGATCCCGGTCCGCGCCGACCTCTACATCATCAAGAACATCCTGGAGTGGGACGACGACAGCACCCGCCGCACCCTCGCCAACGTGGTGAAGGCGGCCGGCTCCGGCGCCCGGGTCGTGGTGGTCGAGAACCTGGTCGACAACAGCCCCTCGATGCGGTTCACCACCGCGATGGACCTGATGCTGATGCTCAACGTCGGCGGTGCCAAGCACTCTGAGGAGAGCATGGTCGGACTGATGGCGGAGGCCGGGCTGACCGTCACCGCGGTCCGCCCGGTCAACCCCTACCTGCACGCCTTCGAGGCCACCGTGAGCGGCTGAGCCGCCGCCGCACCGCACCCGCACCCGTACGCGACGACCGCCGGCCCCCGAACTCCGGGGCCGGCGGTCGTCGCGTACGCCGTTGTCAGGGCGCTGCCGCGTCAGGCGCTCGCCGCGTCAGCCCGGGTGCGAGGACTCCAGGTGGGCGAAGACCACCACGTTGTCCAGGTAGTCCCGCCGCTTCTTGTCGTACGTGCCGCCGCAGGTGATCAGCCGGAGCTGGGCGTCGGGGGTCCGGCCGTACACCTTCGCGTCGGGGAAGGCGTCCTTGGCGAAGGTCTCCACCGAGTCCACCGAGAACACCGCGACCGTGCCGTCGGCGCGGCTCACCTCGATCTTGTTGCCCGGCAGCAGGAAGCTCAGCAGCAGGAACACCGCCGGGCCCTTGGAGGTGTCCACGTGGCCGGCCAGGACCGCGCTGCCGCGCTCGCCGGGGGAGACGCCGTCGCGGTACCAGCCGACCAGGTTCTTCTCGTCCGGCGGCGGCGCGTCGAGCTGGCCGGCCGGGTTGAGGGCCAGCTCGGTGAACGGCGCGTCCACGGCGATCTGCGGGATCCGCAGCCGGGTGGGCTTGGCGCGCTTGAGCACCGGCGTCCGTGCCGCGCCGTCCGGGGCCTGGGGGTCGGCACCCGAGGGCCCGGGGACGGCCGGCGCGGCGGCCGCCGGGGGAGCGGGCCTGCCGTCCTCCGCGTCGGCGTCCGACCCGGTGTCCACCGAGTTGTAGATCAGCAGCAGCCCGACCGCTGCCGCACCCATCCCCGCGCGTAGCAGCCGGGGCATTCCAGAGGCGGGACCGCCCGTCATTCCTGTCCTCCGCTCAACCGGTTCCGCGACGGACCGCCGCCCCCGGTGCGCCCGCCCGTGCGGGGAGGACGTCCGGAGGCGGCGGAAGCAGGGCGCCCGGCGTCAGGCGACCGCGCCGGAGGCACGGCGCCCGCGGCGCAGGGCGTACGCGCCGGCGCCGAGGCCGCCGAGCAGCAGCACCGCGCCGGAGGCGAGTCCGCCGCCGGACACCGCCAGGCCGCCGCCACCGGTGTGCACCCCGCCGTGCGGGGCCTTGTGCTCGTCGTCCTTGGCCTCGGTGCCCTTGGCCTCGATGCCCTTGTGCTCGTCGGTGGCCTTGCGCTCGTCGGTGCCCTTGTGCTCCTCGGAGGCGGCACCGCCCTTCTTGTCGTCGGTGGCCTTGGAGCTGTCGGAGGTCTTCTCGGACTTGTCCTGCTTCTCCTGCCAGGTCAGGTTCTTGCCCTGGTCGGCGGCACCGTCGGCGAAGGCGATGGGGGTACCGACGGTCAGGACGGCGGCGACGGCCGCCCCGGCGAGCAGCGTGCGTGCAGAACGCATGAGGATGATCCTTCCGGCGCGCAGGACCGCGACTGCCGGCACGGTGCCGGACAAGGGGACTCGCGGGGGGTGCGCCTGATCCACCGTCATCCACCGTGCGGCCGCCCGCCACCTGAGTGTGGCAGCGCCGGTACGCGGCGTGCGCCCTTCGGGTGGTGTCCCGGGTGTGTTCACCCGGTCGGCCGGGCGATCCGGGTGAATCCGCCCGGTGCGGGTCCGGCCCCGAGCGGACGGGCACGCGTGAACGGGCGGGTGCGGACCGGCAGGTGCGGACGGGCAGGCGCGGGCGGGCGCGCGTGGGCCCGCCCCCGGCGCACGGCCGGAGGCGGGCCCAACGGGCGGCCGGTTCAGCGGTCCCAGCGGTAGAACTCCCGCGCCATCGCGTCCTTCGGCTCCCGCCAGGTCGCCGGGTCGTACGCCTGCACGAAGGCGGTCAGGCGGTCGCTGACGGTCCGGAACTCCGGGTGCCCGACGACCTTGGCGACGGCCGGGCCCGGCGGGCGGTCGGCCTCGATCAGGTGCAGGTAGACGTCGCCGAACTGGAAGAGGCTGCGGCCGGTGACGCCGATCAGGTGGGGCAGTTCGCCCCGGTCGGACTCGGCGAACACCTCGGCGATGTCCGGCGCGGCCTCGGGCTTCATCCGGGCGACGATCAGCGCCCGGTGCGCGCCGGTCACAGCTCCGCCGCCCGCTTCTCGACCTTCTCCCGGATCAGCTGCATCTGGATCTTGGAGTTGCGGTTGATGTGGCCGGTCATGCCCTCGTCGTCCACCGGGGCGGCCGGCTTCATCGCGAAGTCCTGGATCCAGCGCATCCTGGTGCCGGCCGGCACCTCCGCGTACTCCCAGCGGATCTCCATGAACTCGAACGGGCCGGGCTCGACCCGGCGGGCGCGCACCGAGAGCGTGTCCCGGTCGGTCTCCCGCTCGGAGACCCAGCTCCACACCTGGCCGTTGTCGTCCGGGTGCATGGTGAGCCGGAACCGGACGAGGTCGCCCTGCCGGTCCAGCACCTCCACCGAGGCGTACTCGCTGAACAGCTGCGGCCAGTTCTCCAGGTCGTTGGTCATCTCCCAGACCAGGTCGAGCGGAGCGGCGATGACGATCTCGTTGTCGGTGTGTCCGGGCATCTCAGGCACCAGCCTTCGCGGCGAGGGAGGAGTTGACCAGCTCCAGGAACTCGGCGGGGGTCTTGGCCGACTCGGCGCCCGAGGTGACCTTGAGGTTGTGCCGGTTCTCCAGCTCGCCGACCACGCCGAGCAGGCCGAGCGAGTCGATGCCGAACGCGTCGAACTCCGCGCCCGGCCGCGCCAGGTCGCCCGGGTCGACGGCGACCCCGGCCCGGGCCTGGAGCAGCTCGGCGAGTTCCGGATAGCTGAGGGTGTTGCTCACGGGGGTGTCCCTTCGAAGGTGTGACGGGGTGGTTCAGGGCCGCGCGCGCCGGACCACCAGCGCGGAGTTGGAGCCCATCAGCCCGCGGCTGAGCACCAGCGCGGTGTTCAGCTCGGCCGGGCGGGCGCGGCCGGTCACCAGGGCGAGGTCGTGGCAGACCTCGGTGACGTTGGGGGTGGGCGGCAGCACGCCGTCCTCCATGGCCAGCACGGCCGCGGCCACGTCGAGCAGCGGGGCGCCGCAATAGGCCCGCCCCGTACCGGTCTTGGGCGCGGTGACCGGGACCCGCTCGGCGGCCGGGCCGAGCGCGTCGGCCAGCGCCAGGGCCTCCGCCCGGTCGGCGGCCGGGACCCCGAGGGCGTCCGCGAAGACCACGTCGATCTCCTCGGGCGCGATCCGGGCCTCGTCCAGTGCGATCCGGATCGCGGCCGCCAGCCCCTCCCGGGACTCCGCCCAGCGGGAGGCCCCGGTGAAGGTGGCGCCGTGGCCGGCCAGCTGCGCCCGGACGTGGGCGCCGCGCCGGCGGGCCGCCCGCTCGTCCTCCAGCAGCAGCATCGCGCCGCCCTCGGCGGGGGAGAAGCCGCAGGCCGCCGCGGTGAACGGCAGGTACGCCCGCTCGGCCCGCTCGGCCAGGCTGAGTTCGGGGTAGCCGAGCTGGCAGACCATCGAGTACGGCGCCAGCGGGGCCTCCGCGGCGCCGGCCACCACCGCGTCGGTGCCGCGCTCGATTGCCCGGGCGGCGTGCGCGAGGGCGTCCAGCCCGCCGGCCTCGTCGCTGGCGACCACCCCGCACGGGCCCCGGTAGCCGCCGCGGATCGAGATCTGGCCGGTGCTGGCCGCGTAGAACCAGGCGATGGACTGGTACGGACCGACGAACCGCGGCCCCCGGCCCCAGAGTTGCTGGAGCTCGCGCTGGCCGAACTCGCCGCCGCCGGAGCCGGCCGCGGTCACCACGCCGACCGAGAAGGGCTGGTCCGGGTCGGGCCGGAACCCGGCGTCCGCCACCGCCAGGTCGGCGGCGGCCATCGCGTAGTGCGTGAAACGGTCGGTCTGCACCAGGAAGCGGTTGTCGATCGCCGACTGCGGATCGAACCCGTTCACCTGGCCCGCGATCCGGAGCGGCAGCCCGGTGCAGCCCTCGCGGGATATCCGGTCGAGGACGCTCACGCCCTGCCTGGTGGCCTTCCAGAAGGCGTCGGCCCCGACCCCGTTCGGCGCCACCACGCCGAGGCCGGTGACCACCGCCCGGCGGCCCTGCTGACGTGACGTCATGGAACTCACCCCGTTCTGTTGAGCACGACGGCGGACTGGAATCCGCCGAATCCGCTGCCGACCGAGAGGATGTGGCTCAGCGGCAGCTCGCGCGCGGTGCGCGGCACGTAGTCGAGGTCGCACTCCGGGTCCGGAGTCTCGTAGTTGGCGGTCGGCGGCACCACGCCGTGGGCGAGCGCCAGGGTGCAGGCGACGACCTCGATGGCGCCGATCGCGCCGAGCGAGTGCCCGACCATCGACTTGATCGAGCTCATCGGCGTCCGGAAGGCGTGGGCGCCCAGCGAGCGCTTGACCGCGGCCGTCTCGTGCCGGTCGTTCTGCTTGGTGCCCGAGCCGTGCGCGTTGACGTAGTCCACCTCGGTGCGGTCCACCCGGGCGTGGGCGAGCGCGTGGTCGATCGCCCGGGACATCTCCAGCCCCTCCTTGGTGAGGCCGGTCATGTGGTAGGCGTTGCCGAAGGTGGCGAAGCCGCCGATCTCGCCGTAGATCCGGGCGCCGCGGCGGCGGGCGTGCTCCAGCTCCTCCAGCACCAGGACGGCGCCGCCCTCGCCGAGCACGAAGCCGTCCCGGTCGGCGTCGAAGGGGCGGGAGGCGTGCTGCGGGTCGTCGTTGCGCTCGCTGGTGGCCTTGATGGCGTCGAAGCAGGCGACGGTGATCGGCGAGATCGGGGAGTCGGAGGCGCCGGCGACGCAGATGTCGGCGCGCCCCTCCTCGACCGCCTGGAAGCCGTAGCCGATCGCGTCCAGGCCGGAGGTGCAGCCGGTGGAGACGGTCTGCACCGGGCCGTGCGCGCCGGTCCGCTCGGCCACCGCGGAGGCCAGCGTGCTGGGCGCGAAGGCCCGGTGCAGCTGCGGCTCGGCCTCCCGGTGGTCCACGTCCCAGCGGGCGCCGGCCGCGCTCACCAGGGCGTAGTCGTGCTCCAGCCGGGTGGTGCCGCCGACGGCGGTGCCGAGCGAGACGGCGATCCGCCACGGGTCCTCGGCGGCCAGGTCCAGGCCGGCGTCGGCGATCGCCTCGTCGGCCGCGACCATCGCGAACTGCACGTAGCGGTCGGCCCGTTGGACGTCCTCCGGGCCCAGCCCGTGGGCCGCCGGGTCGAAGTCGACCTCGGCGGCAATCCGGGAGCGGAACCCGGTGGGGTCGAAGAGCGTGATGCCCCGGGTCGCGGTGCGGCCGGTCGTCAGCAGGTCCCAGAAGGCCGGGACGCCGACCCCGCCGGGCGCGACCACACCGATCCCGGTGACGGCGACGCGCCGGGTCACGAGCCCACCTTGGCGTGTTCCGGCGGCCCGGACGCCGCGGTCCCCTCGGTGCTGACGTGGCCGAGGTCGGGGCGGGGGGCGAGCGGGCCGCAGTGGAAGACCATCCTGGCCTCGGTGTCGCCGACGTTGCGGAAGCGGTGGCGCATGTTGATCGGGATCATCAGGCCCTGGTCCGGCTTGAGCGGGTGGGGCTCGCCGTCCAGGTCCACCTCCAGGTCGCCGCAGACGACGAACACGAACTCCTCGGAGTACGGGTGGTAGTGCTCGCCGATCCGCTCGCCGGGCTTGACGATCGCCAGGCCCATGAAGCCGCTGGTCGCGCCGCAGCTGGTCGGGGTGAGCATGGTGCGCAGCTCGGCGCCGTGGCGGCGGTTCTCCGGTGCCTCGTGGACGCTGACGATCCGTGGGGACTGCGTGGTCATGGAGGATCCTCCCGTGAAGTGACGGAGCGTCAGTTGTTGATCGGGTCGGCTGACTTGCGGTCGGTGACCGGGTTCATGGCGCGGGCGGCGAGGAACGCGCCGAGCCCGGCGGCGGTGCGCAGGTCGGTCTGCGGGCCGAGGTCGAGCAGCCCGGCGAGCACCACGGCCTGCTGGTCGTCGGCCACGCCGAGGGCGGCCGCCGGGTCCGCCTCGGCCGGCACCCGCAGGTCGACCAGGCGCACCACCACGTCCTCGCGGTGGAAGACGGTGGCCGCCGCGACCGGCCCGGTCGGGTCGGCGGTGGCCAGGTTGTCGTGCCCGGCCAGCAGCTCGGCCACGGCCTGCCCCCGGCCCGGGCGGACCGGGTAGAGCACGGCGTGCCGGTGCAGCCGGGCGGAGGCGGGGGAGCCGGCGATCGCCTGGTGCCTGGCCGGCAGCGCGGCCTTGGCGAAGAACGCCCGGGCGGCCTGCGGGTCGCCCAACTGGCGGGCCTCCTCCAAGTACGGGTTGAGCGCCTCCTCGACGGCCCGCACCTCGGGCTGCATCGCCACGTGGCGCAGCGCGTCGCCGAGGTTGCCGATCACCTCGACGGCGCGGACCACCCGGTTGCCGAGCATGAACAGCGAGGTGCGGCGCAGCCTGGTGCGCTCGTCCACCTCGGCCCGGGGGGAGGCGTAGCCGGAGAGGATGCGGGCCACCTCGGGCTCGCTGCCCGGCTTGACGGTGAAGGTCAGCGCGTGGCGGACCACGCCGTCCGGGCCGGGCTCGGCCTTGGGCGGGCCGACGTGCCCGGCGGGCGCGGTGCGCGGCAGCCCGGGCGGCACCTCCATCGGGGCCCGGGTGCCGGTGGAGCCGGCCGCCGAGGTCTCGCGCAGCACGGCGTAGCGCAGCGAGCGGAAGTTGTCGCTGACGCAGCCGTGCATCGGCTTGACCATCTCCCGGTGGGCCGGGCTGTCCACCCACTTCAGGAAGGTCTCCTGGTCCTTCCACTCGCTGGTGATCAGCCACTGGCGCGGGTCGTTGATCGACTGGCACAGCTGGTCGCTGACGTGGCCGGGGACCGCGGCCACCTGGTGGCGCAGCTGCTCGTACACGTCGAGGAAGCGCTGCTGGGCACCGTCCTGGATCTCCAGCATCAGCACCACCCGCAGCCGGGTGTCGGCCTCGTCGTGCTGCTTCGGCTGCGGTTCGGACAGAGTTGTCATGATCCACTTTCTGCTCTGGGCCGCACACTGCGGGCCGTGTCGGCCGCGCCCGGCGGGTGCTCCCCGGCCCGGGAGGGCGGTGCGACGGCGGGTCGGCCGGGCGAGTCGGCGCCAGGCCTGAGGTCGATCGTGGGCGGCTCACCGGGCGCGGCGCGAGATTTGCGGGCCATCCGGGCGAAGGGGCGGCAGGGGCGCCCTCCGGCGGGGGATGGAAGAGCGGGGCCCCCGGCTGAGCGGGCCCGTCGTGGGCGGCACCGGGCCCAGTCGCCGGGCCGCGGAATCCCCTGACAGGGCGGAGCAATCGATGAATCCGAAGGTTGACGACCGGGTGCCGGTCCTGATCGTGGGCGGCTCGCTGGTCGGGCTGTCGGCCTCACTCTTCCTCGGCCGGCTCGGGGTCGGACACCTGCTGGTCGAGAAGCACGCGGACACCTCGCACCACCCGCGGGGCCGCGGCAACAACGTCCGCACCATGGAGCTGTACCGGGTGGCCGGGGTCGAGCCGGCGATCCGCGAGGCGGCCTCGATCCTGGCCCCCAACCACGGCATCCTCCAGGCGCCCTCGCTGACCGGCGCCGAGCAGGAGTGGCTGTTCCGGGAGATCGACCCGGGCGGCCGGCTGGCCCGGTTCAGCCCCAGCTCCTGGTGCCTGTGCAGCCAGAACGACCTGGAGCCGGTGCTGCTGCGGGCGGCCCGCGGGCTCGGCGGCGACCTGCGGTTCGGCACCGAGCTGGTCTCCTTCGAGCAGGACGCCGACGGCGTCACCTCGGTGCTGCGCAGCCGGGAGAGCGGCGAGGAACGGGTGGTGCGCTCGGAGTTCCTGATCGCCGCGGACGGCCCGCGCAGCCCGGTCCGGGAGCGGCTGGGCATCGGCCGGTCCGGCAAGGGCGAGCTGTTCCACAACGTCAGCATCACCTTCCGGGCCAAGCGGCTGGCCGAGGTGGTCGGCGACCGCCACTTCATCGCCTGCTACTTGACCAACCCGGAGGCGGACGGCGCGCTGCTCCCGGTGGACAACCAGGAGGAGTGGGTCTTCCACGCGCCCTGGCACCCCGAGCACGGCGAGCCGCTGGAGGCCTTTACCGACGAGCGCTGCGAGCGGCACATCCGCACCGCCGTCGGCCTGCCGGAGCTGGACGTCGAGATCACCGGCCGGGCGCCCTGGCACGCCGCCGAGCGGGTGGCCGACCGGTACGGCGCCGGGCGGGTCTTCCTCGCCGGGGACTCCGCCCACGAGATGTCCCCGACCGGGGCGTTCGGCTCCAACACCGGCATCCAGGACGCCCACAACCTGGCCTGGAAGATCGCCGCCGTGCTCTGCGGCTGGGCCGGTCCGCGGCTGCTGGAGACGTACGGGCAGGAGCGCCGGCCGGTCGCCCGGGTGACGGGTGAGCGGGCCTCGGCCCGCTCCGCCGAGCACAGCCACCCGGGCTACGCGGTGGTGCCGGGCGTCGGCCGGCAGGCCGGGGTGCTGGCGGTGGCGCTCGGCTACCGGTACCCGGTCGGTGCGGTCGTCGGCGCGGACCGGACCGGCCCGGTGGTCCCCGAGCAGTTCGAGTCGGCGGGCGAGCCGGGCAGCCGGGCCCCGCACCAGTGGCTGCTGCGGGCGGGGGTGCGGCTCTCCACGCTGGACCTGTACGAGCAGGCGATGGTGCTGCTCACCGGCCCGGAGGGCGGCGCCTGGCAGGCGGGCGCCCGGCGCGCGGCCGACCGGCTGGCCGTCCCGCTGGACGGCTACCGGGTCGGCGACGGCGCCGAGGACGACCTGGCCCCGGAGCCCGGCGCGGACTTCGCCGCGCTGCACGGCATCTGCTGAAGCAGGCGCAGAAGATGCAGCAGGATTTCGCGAAGGCACAGCAGGAGCTGGCCGAGACGAAGGTGAACGGCTCGGCGGGCGGCGGCCT
>NZ_JBEXJK010000267.1:0-11406 GCF_040609095.1 Kitasatospora sp. NPDC004799 | reverse complement strand
GGCCTGCCGGTGCACGCCCCGGCCGCCGACTACCTGGCCCGGCGGCGGGAGTTGGGCGCGGCCGAGGCCACCGCGCGGCTGCTGGCGGCGGCCGGGCTGGACACCTGCCTGGTGGACACCGGGCTGAGCACCGCCGCGGGCCACGAACTGCTGCCGCTGGCCGAACTCGCCGAGGCCACCGGCGCGTCGGTGCGCGAGGTGGTCCGGTTGGAGTCGGTCGCCGAGACGGTGGCCTCCGGTGCCGGGGACTGGCCGCGGGCCGTCGCGCAGGCGCTCGGGGAGGCCGCCGCCGGGGCCGTCGCGGTCAAGTCGGTGCTCGCCTACCGGCACGGCCTGGCCGCCCCCGCCGAACGCCCCGCCGCCGCGGCCGTGGTGGCCGCGGCCGGCGCCCACCTGCGCGCCGGGCGGGGCCGGCTGACCGACCCGGTGCTGTTGCACCACCTGCTCTGGACGGCCGTGGACGTCTGCGCCGAGCTCGGCCTGCCGCTCCAACTCCACACTGGCTTCGGCGATCCGGACCTCACCCTGCACCGGGCCGACCCGTCGCTGCTGACGGACTTCGTGCGGGCCGCCGAGCCCAGCGGCGTCCCGCTGGTGCTGCTGCACTGCTACCCGTACCACCGGCAGGCCGCGTGGCTGGCCCAGGCCTTCCCGACGGTGTACGCCGATCTCGGGCTGACCGCCTCCTACACCGGGCCGCGGGTGGCCGCGGTGCTGGGCGAGATGCTGGAGTTGGCCCCGTTCGGCAAATTGCTGTTCTCCACCGACGCCTACGGGCTGCCCGAACTCTATCTGGTGGGCACCTGTCAGTTCCGGTACGGACTGAGCGGCTTGCTCGCCGGCTGGCAGGCCGACGGCGCCTGCTCCCCGGCCGACGCCGAGCGGGTGGCGCGGTTGCTCGGGGCCGACAACGCGCGCCGGTTGTACGCGTTGTAGGAGTGCGATCGGTGCTGGTGGCCGGTCCCGTGACAGGTGCGGACGAACGTCGGCGAACCATCACTTTTTAACACTCTGGATCTCTGTTTCCTTGTTGATCCCGGGTGCCCCTGGACCCTGTTCCTGATCTCGATGTGACGATTGGATGTCTACCTCTTGCGCTTATAACCAAATATTCATTAGCGTCCCGGTCATTCCCAAGCGCGCCTGCCGATGGCAGCTGCCGCCTGACGAGCCGGGAGGCCAACCCTCATGCGTGTTCCTCGGATCAGCCGTACCCGGTACGCGGCGGTGGGCGTCGTGCTCGCCACCGCCGGCGCCCTCGCGCTGCCGGCCGGCACCGCCGTCGCGGCCCCCGCGGCCGACTCGACGACCGGTCCGCTGCTGAGCTACGTCGTCAACACCAAGGCCAACCACGGCCAGGTGCAGAAGGTCGAGAAGGCCATCACCGGCCTCGGCGGCACCGTCGTCCAGTCCTACGAGCAGGTCGGCGTCATCGTCGCCCGCTCGAACGACACCAAGTTCGCCGAGAAGCTGCGCCTGGCCAAGGGCGTGGACTCGGTCGGCGCCAGCCGCACCAAGGGCATCCAGGCCTCCGACCAGGGCAAGGCCGAGGTCGCCACCGACACGGCCGCCGCGGCCGCCGCCCCGGGCGAGGACCCGGACGAGGCCTACCAGTGGGACATGCGCCAGATCGGTGCCGACAAGGCGCACAAGATCTCGCTCGGCAGCCGCAACGTCACCGTCGGCGTGCTGGACTCCGGCATCGACGCCACCCACGAGGACCTCGCCGCCAACGTGGACGCCGCGCAGTCGGTCTCCTGCATCGACGGCAAGACGAACACCGACTGGAAGGCCTGGCAGCCGACCACCAGCGACCACGGCACCCACGTGGCCGGCACCATCGCCGCCGCCAAGAACGGCAAGGGCATCGTCGGTGTCGCGCCGAACGTGAAGCTGGCCGCCGTCAAGGTCGTCGACGACGGCGGGTTCATCTACCCGGAGAACGCGGTCTGCGGCTTCGTCTGGGCCGGCGAGCACGGCTTCAAGGTGACGAACAACAGCTACTACGTCGACCCGTGGATGTTCAACTGCAAGACGGACAAGGACCAGGCCGCGATCTCCGACGCCGTCCGCAAGGCCGTCGCCTTCTCGCAGCGCAAGGGCGTCCTCAACGTCGCCGCCGCGGGCAACGAGAACCTCGACCTGGCGCACAAGACCGTCGACGTGGCCAGCCCGGACGACACCACCAAGACCACCCGCCCGATCACCAACGACTGCCTGTCGCTGCCGACCGAGCTGCCCGGCGTGGTCGCCGTCTCCGCGGTCGGCTCCGACGGCGTCAAGGCGTACTACTCCAGCTACGGCAAGGGCGTCGTCTCCGTCACCGCGCCGGGTGGCGACCGCCGCTTCCAGTTCCCGAACACCCCGGACAAGGACGGCCGCATCCGCTCCACCATCCCCGGTGGCAAGTACGGCTACATGCAGGGCACCTCGATGGCCACCCCGCACGTCGCCGGTGTGGCCGCGCTGCTCGCCAGCACCTTCCCGTGGGCCAGCCCGGACGAGCTGACCGAGCTGCTGACCACCCACGCCGAGTCCGTCCCGTGCCCGACCGGCGAGTTCAACCCGGGCGGTGCCGGCACCTGGAAGGCCACCTGCGAGGGCGGCGCGGACGACAACGGCTTCTACGGCGCGGGCCTGGTCAACGCCGAGAAGGCGGTCCAGTGGTGGCGCTGACGCGCTGACCGCGGACACCTCTGAACGGTAGAGCCGGGGAGCGGGACCACGGGGTCCCGCTCCCCGGCCGCGTTCCGGCACCGGCCGGCCGGCTCGTCGGGTCGGGGAAGCTAGTCCTCGTCGAAGTGGTGCTCCCAGACCGTCTCCACCGACGGCTTGCCGTGCAGGTCCGGCACCTCCCGCAACCAGGCCGGCCGCCCCGCCCTGGTCCGGGCCGCCCGCCGCCGCTCCGCCTCGCGCAGCTGCTCGGGCGTGGCGAAGCCCTCCGGCAGCCACTCCTCGGAGAGCACCACCCGGGCGGCCAGGTGCGTGACGTAGGCGTGCCGGACGGCGTCCACCGAGTCGAAGCCGGGCTCGTCGGCCAGCCACTCGTCCGGGACCAGCGCCGCCACCTCCTCCAGCAGCGGCACGGTGACCAGCGGCCCGAGCTCCTCGTCGGCCAGCCGGACGTCCGGGGCCGAGCCGCCGAGCGCGTGCGCGCTGAGGTCGTACCGCTTGCCGACCGCCGCCTCGGCCCCCGCCCAGCGGTGGTGGAAGATCAGCGCGGCGCCGTTGTCGATCAGCCAGAGCCGCCCGTGCCAGACCACCAGGTTGGGGTTGTGCACGGTGCGGTCGACGTTGCCGGTCAGGGCGTCCAGCCAGACCACCCGGCCGGCCTCGGCGGAGTCCACCGCGATCATCCCCGGCCGGAAGTCCCGCGCGCCGGGCAGCAGGTCCATCCCGAGGTTGAGCCCCGCGCTGGCCTTGAGCATCGACTGGATCTCGGCGTCCGGCTCGTCCGCGGCGACGGCCGGGTCGAAGTCCACCAGCCGCAGCTCCGGCACCCGCAGGCCCAGCCGCCGGGCCAGCTCGCCGACGATCACCTCGGCGATCAGCGCCTTGCGGCCCTGCGCGGCCCCGGTGAACTTGACGACGTACGTTCCCAGGTCGTCGGTCTCCACCACACCGGGGACGGAACCGCCGGCCCGCAGCGGGTCGACGTAGCGCACAGCAGTCACCAGATCGAGCACACCGGCCACCCTATCCCGGCGCGTCGCGGGCGTGAGCCTGTGATTGGCTTGCCGGGAAGAGCGGTTCCCACCGGACGAGGAGAGCAAGGTCATGGGACAGGTGCAGGCCACCACCGAGCGGGTCTACGACGCCGCCCCCGAGCGGGTGTACGAGGCGCTGGCCGACTACCAGGTGACCCGCCCGAAGCTGCTGCCCGCGCAGTACAGCGAGTACGAGGTGCGGGTCGGCGGCACCGGCGCCGGCACCCAGGTGCACTGGAAGCTCCAGGCCACCGAGAAGCGGGTGCGCGACTGCCTGTTCACCGTCTCCGCGCCCGAGCCGGACCAGCTGGTGGAGAAGGACGCCAACTCCAGCATGGTGATCACCTGGACGGTCTCGGCCGTCGGCGAGGGCCGCTCCAAGGTCACCGTGACCGCCACCTGGCAGGGCGCGACCGGCATCGGCGGCTTCTTCGAGCGCACCTTCGCCCCGAAGGGCCTGAACCGGATCCACGACCAGGTGCTGGCCAACCTCGCCGCCGAGGTCCGCTGAGCCCTGCCGGAGGTCCGCCGGGTCCTTCCGACGGTCCGCCGGGGTCGCCGAGGCCCCGCCGGGTCCGCCGGGTCCGCCGACCGCGTGATCCGCCGGGCCGCGCGGCCCGCGAGGCCCCGCCGGACCCGCGCGGTCGGCACGCGCGGATCCGGCAAAGCGATCGAATCGCTTGGACATCCGAGCGGTTCGGTCGCCCGTACGAGCCGAAAGCCGTCCGGGTGGCCGAACCGCCACCTGCGGGTGACGAGGGCCGCCCGGCACGGGGGAGCCACCCTAGGCTCGCCGCCGTGCATATGACGATCCTTCACATTTCCCAACCGGTGGACGGCGGGGTCGCCCGCGTCGTCGCCGATCTGGTCCGGGGCCAGCGGGAGGCCGGCCACCGCGTGCTGGTCGCCTGTCCGCGCGGCGGGCGGCTGGCCGGGGAGGCCGCCGCGGTGGGCGCGCTGGTCCAGGACTGGCCCGCCCGGCGCTCGCCCGGCCCGGGCACCCTCGCCGAGGCCTGGCGGCTGCGCCGGATCGTCCGGGCGGCCGCGCCCGACGTGGTCCACCTGCACAGCGCCAAGGCCGGGCTGGCCGGGCGGCTCGCGGTGCGCGGCACGGTGCCGACCGTCTTCCAGCCGCACGCCTGGTCCTTCGCCGCCGTGGACGGCGCGCTGGCCGCCGCGACCCTGCGCTGGGAGCGCTTCGCGACCCGCTGGGCGCACCGGCTGCTGTGCGTCAGCGTCCAGGAGCGGGCCGACGGCGTGGCGGCCGGGGTGCACGCCGACTGGGCGGTGGTGCCCAACGGCGTGGACGTGCGCCACTACGCGCCCGCCGACCGCCGCGCCGCCCGGATCGCGCTCGGCCTGGACCTGGACGCCCCGCTCGCGGTGTGCGTCGGGCGGCTGTGCCGGCAGAAGGGCCAGGACGTGCTGCTGGCCGCCTGGCCGGAGGTGCTGCGCCGGGTGCCGCGGGCCCGGCTGGCGCTGGTCGGCGGCGGGCCGGAGGAGCAGCGGGTGGCCGAGCTGGTCCGGGCGACCGCCGAGCCCGCCCGGGTCCGACTGGTCGGGGACGTGCCGGACCCGCGCCCGTGGCTGGCGGCGGCCGACCTGGTGGTGCTGCCCTCGCGCTGGGAGGGGATGGCGCTGGCCCCGCTGGAGGCGATGGCGGCCGCCCGTCCGGTGCTGCTGACCGACGTGCCCGGGGCCCGGGAGTGCCTGCCGCCGGCCGAGCTCGCGCACGCGGTGGTCCCGCCCGAGGACGCGGGGGCCCTCGCCACCCGTATGGGGGACGCGCTGTCGGATCCGATCGAATGCGAGCGACGCGGTGCCCGCCTGCGCGAGCACGTGGTCGGACGGCACGACGTGCGCACCGTGGTCGAACAGGTGGACGTCCTCTACCGCCACCTGCTGGGCGCCGGGCCGGCGTCGGGGCGGCGCCGGCCCCGTGTCCCAGAGCGGATCTGATCGTTTCACATGCCGTGAATGCCCGCCGCTTCCGGCGTTGTCGTATTCGCACCCTCGACCGGATACGGAGGCGAGGCGTCAAATCCGAAATAACTATTAATGGGCGGCTGGAATGAAACGGCAAGTCAACTTCCGGCCTGTACGGCCCGGTTCTGTATTGTCGGATTTTGCCTGCTTCGTTCAGATTTCCTGCCGGGAATTCACGGCTGAGCCCCTCGCGATCGATTCCTTCGTGACCGGTCCCTTCGCGATCGGCCCCGCCGCCGGGCCGACGAGAGCCGCCAGCGGCAGCAGGCGCTGTCAGGACCGCGCCCACCGGGCCGGGACGGCCGCCCCGCGCCAGCCGGTGCCGGGGAGCCGTCACCCCGGGCACACAGCAGGGGAGATCGTGCGCTGATGACCATTGACCACGACAGTGTGCCGCGATCGGGCAGGCCCCTGTCCGGCCCCCGCCGGCCCGGCACCGGGCTGCTCGACCGGCCGGCGGGCGCGGCACACCCCCGGGCGGTGCCGCCGTCGCACCGGCCCCGTGGGACGGCCCGCTCCCGGCTGGCCCTGTCGCTCACCCTGGTCCAGGCCGACGTCATCGCGCTGTGCTCCGCCGGCGGCATCGCCAACCGCGTCGTCGACCCCGCCGCCCCGCTCGACCCGCTGCTCGGCGTCCCCGCCGTCCTGCCCCTGCTGCTCATGCTCAACCTGGCCGGCGGCCTCTACCGCTCCCGGCTCACCCTGTCCGTCCTGGACGAACTGCCCGTCCTGGCCTCCCGCGCGGTGGTCGCCACCGCCTTCGCCGTCACCCTGTCCGGCTGCCTCGGCGAGCACTGGCCCGACTGCGGCCCGGCCGGCCCGGCCCGGCTCACCGTCCTGCTCGGCGCCCAGCTGCTGATCGCCTGCGCCGCCCGCGCCGTCCTCTACCACCTGGTCCGGCGCAGCCGCCGCAGCCGCCCCAGCCCCGTCCTGGTGCTCGGCGCCGGCCGGCTCGGCCGCCGGGTCGCCGCCGCCCTGCGCGAGCACGGCGAGTACGGGATGCGCCCGGTCGGCTTCCTGGACGCCGACCCGCCGCTGCTGCCCGGCGACACCGACCTGCCCGTGCTCGGCGGCCGCGAGGCGCTGGAGCGCGAGGTGCGCCGGCACGGCGTCCAGCACGTGATCGCCACGGCCGGCGCCGCCGACGAGGCCGAGACCGCCGCCACCCTGCGCGAGGCCGCCCGGCTCGGCTGCCAGGTCTGGCTGGTGCCCGCGCTGCGCGAGTACGGCTCGCTGCCCGCCACCCCGCTCACCGGCGGCGACCACCTGTGGGGGTACCCCTGTCTGCGGGTCGGCCGCCCCGCGATGCGCCGTCCCGGCTGGGCCGCCAAGCGCGCCCTGGACATCGCCGCCGCCGCCTTCGGCCTGCTGCTGCTCGCCCCCGTCCTGGCGCTCTGCGCCCTCGCCGTCCGCTTCGACACCGGCCCCGGCGTGCTCTTCCGCCAGCAGCGCACCGGCCTGAACGGCCGGGTCTTCACCGTCCTCAAGTTCCGCACCCTGCGCCCGAGCAACGAGCACGAGTCCGCCACCCGCTGGAACATCTCCCAGGACCACCGGATGGGCACCGTCGGCCGCCTGCTGCGCAAGAGCTCGCTGGACGAGCTGCCGCAGCTGTGGAACGTCCTGCGCGGCGACATGAGCCTGGTCGGCCCGCGCCCCGAACGGCCGTACTTCGTCATGCGGTTCGGCCAGGCCTACCCCGAGTACGCCGACCGCCACCGGGTCCCGGTCGGCCTCACCGGCCTGGCCCAGGTCAACGGCCTGCGCGGGGACACCTCGATCGAGGACCGGGCCCGCTTCGACAACCGCTACATCGAGAGCTGGAGCCTCTGGCAGGACGTCAAGATCCTGTGCCGCACCGCGGTCCTGATGCTCCACCCGGACGGGAGTTGACCCCGCGTGGCCCTGACCCTCCCCGCCTTCCCCCGCCCCGCCTTACGGAGGGCCCTGCCCGCGCTCGCGGAGCGCACCAGCCCGCTGGCCGCCGCCACCGTCCTGCTGGTCTGCGTGCCCACCGGGGAGAAGGACGTCGCCGCCGCCGTCCACGTCACCGCCGCGGACCTCGCCTCGCTGGCCCTGGTCGGCCTCACCGCGCTCAACCTGCTGCGCGGGCGGCTGCCCGCGATCAGCCGCACCACCTGCGCGCTGTTCGGCGGGATCGTGCTCGCCGCCGCCGTCGCCACCATCGGCTCGACCGACCCGGCCGCCAGCGTCACCGGCTTCGTCCGGCTCACCCAGGTGTTCGTCCTGGTCCCCGCCGCGGTGCTCTGCTCGCTGCGCGACCGCACCGACCAGCGCCTGGTCCTCGGCTCCTTCGTGCTCGCCGCGCTGATCCAGGGCGTGGTCGGCGCGAAGCAGTACCTCACCCACACCGGCGCCTCCTACACCGGCGAGCCGATCCGGGCCGTCGGCACCTTCGGCGCGCTCGACATCATGGCGATGTCCAGCGTGGTCAGCTACGGGCTGCTCGCCGCCCTCGCGCTGGCCCTCGGCGAGCGCCGCCCCGGCGGCAACGCCGCGCTGCGCCGCGCGATGTTCGCCGCCGCCGCCTTCCTGGCCTTCCCACTGGCCGTCTCCTTCAGCCGCGGCAGCTGGATCGCCACCGGCCTCGCCGCCGTGGTGCTGCTGCTGCGCGCCGACGCCCGGCTGCTGGTGCGCGGCGCCGTCCTCGGCCTGGCCGCCGCGGTCGTCCTGGTCGGCGGCCTCGGCCTCGGCGGCTCCGGCGTCACCAAGCGGCTCAGCTCGATCGGCTCCGTCTCGGCCGCCCCCGACCAGTCCGTCTCCGACCGGTACGACCTGTGGTCCACCGCCGGACGGATCTGGCAGGACCACCCGGTGCAGGGCGCCGGGCCCAAGGCCTTCCAGCAACTGCGCGACAGCCACGCCCCGTTGCGGCTGTCCTCCGGCAGCGACGCCGCTGACGCCACCATCGGCTTCCAGCGCGAACCGCTGCTCTCCCCGCACAACATGTACTTCCTGGTGCTCAGCGAGCAGGGCCTGATCGGCATCACCGCCTACGCCGCGCTCTTCCTCGCCCTGCTGCTCGGCTGCCTGCGCCACCGCCAGGGCCCCGGGCTCGCCGCACTCGCCCTGCTCACCTGGGTGCTGGTCGACTTCCTGTACGCCGACATCGGCGGCACCACCACCGTGCTGACCTCCGTCGTCCTCGGCCTCGCCGCCCGCGCGGCCGCCCACCGACCCGGACCCCCCGCCACCGAGCCGGTGGCCACCGGAGCGGCCCGGTGACCACCGACCGGCCGGCCGCGGTCGCCTCCTCCCTCCCGGCCCCCCGCAGCGCCCCCGGCGGGGACCGGGACACCGATCCCCGGCCGGCCCCCCGGCGCGGCTTCCTCGCCAGGGCCTTCGGCATCACCGCCCTGCTCAGCGCCGCCGGCTCCGGCCTCGGCCTGCTGCGCGACCTCCTGCTGGCCCGCTACTTCGGCGCCAACCAGGGCACCGACGCCTTCCTGGTCGCCTGGACCGTCCCCGAGACCGCCGCGCCGCTGCTGATCGAGGACGCCATGTCCTTCCTCATGGTGCCCGCCTTCGCCCTCGCCCTGGTGCTGCGCGAGGAGGACCCGGACGCCCCCGACCCGGTCCGCCAGCTGGTCCGCGCCACCCTGCCCTGGCTGCTGGTCGCGCTCAGCGGCCTCGCCCTGGCCGTCGCCCTGGGCGCCCCCGAACTGGTCGACCTGCTCGCCCCCGGCCTTCCCGACCCCGCCCTGGCCGTCACCTGCACCCGGATCACCGCGATCACCGTGCTGCCCTTCGGGCTGGTCGGCTACCTCGCCGCCGCGCTGCGCGCCCACCACCGCTTCACCGCCCCGGCCGGCATCTACGTCGCGTACAACCTCGGCATCCTCGCCGTCCTGCTCTGCCTCCACTGCTACCTCGGCGTGCGCTCCGCCGCCCTCGGCGTCGCGGCCGGCAGCCTGCTGATGGCCGGCCTGCTGGTCGGCCCGTTCCTGCGCCGGCTGCGCCAGGGCCCGTCCGCCACCCGCCGCGGCCGGCGCTCGCGCCGGGCCCTGGTGCTGATGCCGCTCGCCCTGCTGCCGGTGGCCGCCTTCACGCTCACCCGCCAGTCCCAGGTCTTCGTCGAGCGCTACCTCGGCTCGGCCCTGCCGCCCGGCACCATCTCGCACCTCAACTACGCCGCCAAGGTCTCCCAGCTCGCCATGACGGCGGGCATCCTGATCTGCACCGTCACCTTCCCGCTGGTCGCCCGGGCGCTCGCCGCCGGGGACCTCACCGCCGCCCGCGACCGGGTGGAGAAGGACCTCGGCCAGGCGGCGGCCGTCGTCCTGTTCGGCACCGCCTTCCTGATGGCCTGCGCCCCCTCGGTGGTCGCGCTGCTCTTCGAACGCGGCGCCTTCGGCCCGCACGACACCGCCGCCACCGCCGACGTCATCCGGGTGTACAGCTTCGGGCTGCCCGCCCAGGCGCTCATCGGCGTGATGATCCGTCCGTACTTCTCGCTGCGCCCGGTGGTCCGCCGGGCCGACGACCCGGGCACCGAGGACGGCCGCCGCCGGCTGCTGGACTGGTACCCGGCCGCCGCGATGGTGCTCGGCCTCGGCGTCACCGTCGCCACCGGCCTGCTCGCCACCCCCCGCTTCGGCGCCCTGGGGCTGGCCGCCGGCAACGCGGCCGGCATCACCACCGCCGCCGCCCTGCTGCTGCGCGGCCTGGTGCTGCGCGGCATCCCGCTGCGGCTGCGCCGGGTGCTCGGCGGCCACGGCCGGCTGGTGGCCGCCGCCACCGGGGCCACCGTGTTCGGCGCCGCCGTCGCCGGACTGGCCGCCGACCCCCTGCTCTCGACCCTCCTCGGAGGCCTCGCCGTGGCGCTGGCCTTCGCGGCCCTCGGCACCGGGCTCGGCGCCCGCGAGGTACGCGGCCCGGTCCTCGCCGTCGCCCGGGCGCTGGGGCCCGTCCGGAACCCGCCAACCGTCGCCGAAGAAGGGAAGCGTCCCGATGGACAATGAACGGGGAACCGTCCGTTCGGCCCAGGCGAGCGTCAGCGACGCACCGCCGCACCGGGCCCGGCTGCCCAGGAGCCGCCGCCCGGCCGGTGAACCGCCGGTCCCCGGCTCCGCCTCGCCGTGGATCCTGATGTACCACTCGGTGGCGGTCGAGAAGGAGGACCCGTACCGGCTCACCGTCAGCCCCGAGCGGTTCGCCGAGCAGATCGCCTGGCTGCACCGGCGCGGTCGGCGCGGCGTCTCGGTCCGCGAGCTGATGGCGGCCCGAGCCCTCGGCCGGGACGCCGGACTGGTCGGCCTCACCTTCGACGACGGCTACGCCGACTTCGCCCGGTACGCGGTGCCGATCCTCCAGGCGTACGGCTTCACCGCCACCGCGTACGTGGTCGCCGACCTGCTCGGCCGGGACAACGGCTGGGACGCCGAGGGCCCGCGCAAGAAGCTGCTCACCGCCCGGGAGGTCACCGAACTCGCCGCCGCCGGCTGGGAGATCGGCTCGCACGGCCTCGGCCACCGGGCACTGCCCGGCCTGCCGGCCGAGGCCCTCGCCGTCCAGGCCCGGGAGAGCCGGCGCCTGCTGGAGGAGGCCGTCGGCGGCCCGGTCACCGGCTTCTGCTACCCGTACGGCGCCGTCGACCTGCCCGCCGCCCCGCGTACGCATCCGCCATGCGTCGAGCCTACGAACCCCCGGCCCGAACCGCCCGCCGAGCACCCCCGACAGAACCCCCGGTGCC
>NZ_JBEXJK010000266.1:0-11436 GCF_040609095.1 Kitasatospora sp. NPDC004799 | reverse complement strand
ATCCGGTCCCGGCTTCACTCCAGGTAGGCCAGGCGGCCTCCTGAGAGACGGGGACAGGCGGTCGCCGCGGAGCACCCGCGGCGCTGGGGCGGCCTGGTCGACCTGCCCGAGCGGCTGGACGGCCCGGCGGGGGAGTGGCTGGCCGCCGTCCTGGCCGGGCGCACCGGGGAGGACGAGGTGGCGCTGCGGCCCGCCGGGGCCTTCGCCCGCCGCCTGGTGCCGGCCCCGCTCGGCCTGGCGGCCGAGGCCGCGGCCTGGCAGCCGGAGGGCGTGGTGCTGCTCACCGGCGCGACGGACGCCCGCCGCGAGGCGCTGGCCCGCTGGCTGACCGAGCGCGGCGCGGTGCCGGTGCACGGACCGCTCGACCCCGCCGCCGCCGGCGAGCCGCTGGCGCGGCTGGCCGAGGCCGGCACCCCGGCCGGCACGCTGCTGCACCTCGCGGAGCGGGCCGAACCGCTCGCGCTGGACGGGCTGGACGCGCGGACCCTGGCGGAGGCGGTCGCCGCCGCCACCGCGCTGCCGGCCGGCCGGCCGGGCCCGGCCGCCCAGGTGCTCTGCCTGCCGGGCGGTTCGGTGTGGGGCGGCGCCGGACAGGCCCTCGCGGCCGTCTCCGGTGCCTACCTGGACGCCGTCGCCCACGCGGGGACGCGGGAGGGACGGCTGCGGACGGTGGTCCTCGACGGCACCGCCGACGCGGCGATCGCGGCCCTCGGCCACGCCGTCACGCTCGGCGAGCACGGGCTGGTGGTGGCCGAGGCCGACTGGACCGCGCTCGCCCGCACCCTGCGCCCCGGCGCGACCGCCCCGCTGCTCGCCGCCCTGACCGGCCCCGCCGCCGACCGCGACCGGGACGACCGGCCCGCCGCGCCGGACCACGACGCGGCCGCCGCGCTGGCCCGCCGGCTGGCCGAGGCCGGCCCGTCCGACCGGCCCGCCGTCCTGCTGGAGGCCGTCCGGACGCAGGCCGCGCTGGTGCTCGGCCACCGTTCGGCCGAGGCCGTCGACCCGGAGCGGGACTTCCTGGAGCAGGGCTTCGCCTCGCTGACCGCCGTGGAGCTGCGCAACCGGCTCACCGCCCTGACCGGGCGGCAGCTGCCGGCCGCGCTGATCTACGACTTCCCGACCCCGGCCGCCCTCGCCGGCCACTTGGCGGCGCAGGCGCAGGCGGAGGACGAGGCTCCGGCGCCCGCCGCCGGCGTGCTGGCCCCGATGCTCCGTCAGGCCGCCGAGGCCGGGCGGCTCGGGGAGTTCACCGCGATGCTGCGGACCGCCTCCGAGTTCCGCCCCTCTTTCGCCGACCCGGCGGAGGCGGACCGCCTGCCGGCCCCCGTCCGGCTCACCGGGGGCGAGGGGCTGCCGACCCTGGTCTGCCTCCCGTCGGTGACGGCCGTCTCCGGCCCGCACCAGTACGCCCGGTTCGCCGCGGCGCTGGACGGCCGGTTCCGGGTCGGTGCGCTGCGGGCGCCCGGCTTCGGCACCGGGGAGCCGCTGCCGGCCACCCCGGAGGCGGCGGTGCGGGCCCTGGCCGCGCAGACCGCGCAGCTGGCCGAGGGCGGGCCGGTCGTCCTGGTCGGCCACTCCTCGGGCGGCGTCCTGGCCCACGCCCTGACCCGGTACCTGGAGGAAACAGGGGTGCCCCCTGTCGCGCTCGTTCTGCTAGACATCTACGCGCCGGGCAGTGAGCTGGTGGCCCCGCTGCTGCCCGAACTCATGGGCGGCATGGTGGAGCGGGACGGAGTGTTCGCGCCGATGGACGACGACCGGCTGACCGCGATGGGCGGCTGGTTCCGGCTGCTGGAGAAGTGGGAGCCGGACCCGGTCGGCGCCGACACGCTGCTGGTCCGCGCCGCCGATCCGATGGCCGGCTGGGGGCACCACCGGTGGCAGTCCCGCTGGGAGCCCGCGCACACCGTCGTGGACGTCCCGGGGGACCACTACTCGATGCTGGAGCAGCACGCCGGGGCGGTGGCCTCGGCGGTGGGCGATTGGCTGGTCTCCCGTACGGGCTGATCCCGTCCGCCGTACCGTCGACCCGGCCGGGGTCCGCGCCCGCAGCGCGCGAACCCCGGCCGGGTCCTGGAAAACCTCCGCGTGCCCCGACCGCCGGGGACGCGGACCGACGAGGGGAACACCCTGAGATGTCCGTGACCATGAGCCAGGCCGCCCTGTGGGTCCGGCGCTTCCATCCGAACGACGACAGCCCGACCCGGCTGGTCTGCTTCCCGCACGCGGGCGGCTCGGCGAGCTTCTTCCACCCGGTGTCGGCGGCCCTCGCCGACCGCACCGACGTGCTGTGCCTCCAGTACCCGGGCCGCCAGGACCGCCGTACCGAGCCGTGCGTCGAAAGCATCGCCGAGCTGGCCGACCTGATCCACGCCGCGCTCGCGCCCTGGGCCGACCGCCCGCTGGTCCTCTTCGGCCACAGCATGGGCGCCGTGCTGGCCTTCGAGGTGGCCCGCCGCCTGGAGCGGGAGGGCGCCGGCCCGGCCGCGGTGTTCGCCTCCGGCCGCCGCGCGCCGTCCTGCGTCCGGGACGAGACGGTGCACCGGCGCGACGACGAGGGCATCGTCCGCGAGCTGCGCCAGCTCAGCGGCACCGACTCCAGCCTGCTCGGCGACGAGGAGCTGCTGCGGATGGTCCTGCCGGCGATCCGCGCCGACTACACCGCGATCGAGACCTACCGGCCCGAGCCGGACGCCGTGATCGCCGCCCCGGTGCACGTGCTCACCGGCGACGACGACCCCAAGACCACCATCGAGGAGGCCCGCGCCTGGGAGCGGCACACCACCGGCGGTTCGGAGCTGACCGTCCTGCCGGGCGGGCACTTCTTCCTGGCCCACCACCAGCAGGACATCAACCGCCGGATCGCCGACCGGCTGGCCCGGGCGGCCGGCTGACCGACCCGGCCCCCGCCGTGAGCCCCGCCGCCCGCACGCCCCCGGCGCACCGCGCCGGGGGCGGTAGGGGCTCCGACAGGGGTGCCCGCAGCGCGCCCCGATCCCTAGCCTGACCGCAGCGGAACGACCGGGATCCGCGTCGTTCCCCACCCCCTTGGAGAACCACACATGGCCGAGCACACCCCCTGGCGAGTGCTGCACAGCGGAGATCCGGCAGACCTCGTCCTCGCCGTCGACTTCTTTTCCCCCGGCCGGGCCGAGGGCGCCTTCAGCGACCTGGCGCCGATGCTGGACGGGCCGTACTCGGTCTGGGAGACCCTGCAGCCCGCGCCGGGCGACGAGACCGGCATGAGCGGCGACGACTACCTGGACCGCTGGCTGGACGCGCTGCCCCGGGACGCCGTGGTCCGCGGCGTGCTCGGCTTCTGCGTCGGCGGGATCTACGGCTCGGCGCTCGGCGAGCGGATCGCCGCCCGCCAGGGCCGGCCGCCGGTGACGGTGCTGTTCGACCCCGAGCCGGTCAGCCCGTTCGTCCTGTACTGGCAGTACCACAAGCTGGTCGACAGGCTGGCCGGCGTGCTCGCCCCCGAGGAGGTCCAGGCGGCCCAGCTCGCCGGGCACCAGGTACAGGAGAGCGAGAGCGACCCGGTCGTGGTGGGCGCCGCGCTGGTCGAGCTGTACCGCGAGTACGGCTCCACCGGGCTGGAGCGGGTGGGCCTGGACGCCGCCCGCCGCGCCGAGCTGATGGCCCTGTTCGAGTCCTACCTCGCCTACCTGGTCGCCGCGACGCAGGTGGCGACCGCCCGGGACGTCAGCACCTCCACCGTGGTCAGCTCCGACACCCCGGTCAACGGGCTGCACCTGGGCGCCCGGGAGGTCCCGTTCGCCATCGACCGGCACGACCTGCTGCGCCGGCCGGAGGTCGCCGCCGCGGTGTCCGACCTGCTCGCGGCGCGCTAGGAGGGCCCGGCATGCGACGCCTGGTACGCAAGAACGGCGCCGACGGGCCGGAGCGGGCCCCGGCCGCCGCCCCGACCGCGGTCACGCCGAAGGAGGAGGCCCTGTGGCTGATGGACCGGCTGGTCCCCGGCACGGGCGTCAACACCATCGCGGTCGCCTTCCGGGTCGGCACCGCGCTCGACCCGGCCGCGGTGGCCGAGGCCGGCCGGCTGCTGGTCCGCCGCCACCAGGTCCTGCGGACCGCCTTCGAGGTGCGGGAGGGCCGGCTGCTGCGCCAGGTCCTGCCGGCGGCCGAGGTGGCCTTCGGGCCGGAGTACGCGCAGGTCGCTGAGGACGGGGTCGACGCGGAGCTGACCGCGCTGGCCGCCCACTCCTTCGCGGTGACGGACCGTCCGCTGGTGCGGCTCAAGCACCTGACCGCCCCCGGGGGCGACGTGGTGTGCGTCGCCGCCCACCACCTGGTCTTCGACACCATCTCGGCGACCGTCCTGTTCGAGGAGCTCGCCGCCGCCTACGACGCGTCCGCGGCCGGGCGGCAGCCCCCGGCCGAGCTGCTGCGCGAGGTGCCCGTCGCCACGACGGCCGAGCCCACCGCGCAGAGCGTCGAGTTCTGGCGCCGCAGCCTGGCCGGCTACCGGGCCGACGAGCTCGACCTGTGGCTCGGCGAGGCCGACGTGCCCGAGCCCACCCTGGCCGGCGGACACGTCGAGCGGGTGCTGTCGGCGGAGGCGGCCGGAGCGCTGGCCCGGCTCCAGCGCGAGCTGCGCGCCCCCGAGGCGGTCGTCCTGCTGGCCGCCTACGACCTGCTGCTGGCCCGGCACGGCGCCGGGCCGGACATCGTGGTCGGCACCCCGGTCAACATCCGGGGCCCGCAGACCGCGCGGGCCGTCGGCTACCACGTCAACGTGCTGCCGCTGCGCCTGCCGGTCGACCTCGCCGGGAGCTTCCGCGACCTGGTCGCGCGGGCCAGGACGGGCTACTTCGACGCGCTCGCGCACGCCGACGTCCCGATCGACCTCATGCTGCCCGAACTGCCCCGCACCGGCGGCTCCTGGCGCACCACCGCCTTCCGGCACCTGTTCAACTACGTGCCCGGGGGCGGGCTCTCGCCGTTCACCATCGCCGGCCGGGAGACCGCCGGGGTCAGCGTCGAGAACGGCACCAGCAAGTTCGACCTGGAGTTCGTCGTCGCCCCGGGCGCCGACGCGCTGCGGGTCAAGGGCCGCTACTCGACCGAGGTGCACACCGCCGCCGAGGTCGGGCAGCTGCTGGAGCGCTACGACGCACTGCTGGTCGCCCTCGGCGCCGACCCGGACCGCCCGGTCGGCGAGCATCCGCTGCGCGGCGCCGCCGACACCGCGCTGATCGAGGCCGCCAACCGCACCGGGCGGACGGACGTCCCGCCGACCGTCCCGGTCGCGGTCGCCCGCCACGCCGCCCTGACCCCGGACGCCCCGGCCGTCCTGGACGGCGAACGGACCGTCACCTACCGGCAGTTGTGGAACGCCGCGGTGGCCACCCGGGACGCCCTGCGGGCCCACGGCGTGACGCCCGGCGAGGTGGTCGGTCTGTGCGCCCGGCGCGGCCCCGACCTGGTCGCCGCCGTCTTCGGCATCTGGCTGGCCGGCGCCGCCTACCTGCCGATCGACCCCGACCACCCGGACCACCGGGTCGCCGACACCCTGGCCGACTCCGGCACCCGGACCGTCCTCACCGGCCCCGGCACCACGCTGCCCGAGGGCACCGCGCCGGACGGGCGGCCGCGCACCGCCGTCCCGCTGGTGCGGGCCGAGGACGCCCCGCCGGCCGACCCGTCCCTGCCGCTGGACGGCGTGGGCGCGCCCGGGGACCGCGCGTACCTGATCTACACCTCCGGCTCGACCGGCCGCCCCAAGGGCACCCTGGTCAGCCACGCCAACCTGGCCAACCTGGTGGCGCACTTCCGCGAGGAGCTGTGCCTGACGCCGGAGCACGGCGGCCTGTGGATGACCACCTTCGCCTTCGACATGTCGGTGATGGACCTCTTCCTGCCGCTGTTCACCGGCGGGCGCCTGGTGGTCGCCCCCGACCGGGCCAGGACGGACGGCCGGGCGCTGGTCGAGGTGCTGCGCCGCCACCGGGTGGACGTCATCCAGGCCACCCCCACCACCTGGCGCCTGGTCCTGGACGAGGCGGCCGGCGAGCTGGCGGGCTGCCGGCTGGTCTGCGGCGGTGAGCCGATGCCGCCCGCGCTGGCCCGGCGGCTCCTGGCCACCGGCGCCGAGCTGCGCAACCTCTACGGGCCGACCGAGACCACCGTGTGGTCCACCGGCGCCGTGGTGGAGTCGGCGGAGCGGATCGGGGTCGGGCGCCCGATCCGCAACACCCGGGTCTTCGTCGCCGACCCGGCGGGGCGCGAGCTGCCGATCGGGCTGCGCGGCGAGCTGTGCATCGCGGGCGCCGGGGTCACCCTCGGCTACCACGGGCGGCCCGGGCTGACGGCCGAGAAGTTCCGCGAGCACCCGGTGTACGGGCGGTACTACCGCACCGGCGACCAGGCCCGCTGGAACCCGGACGGCACCCTGGAGCTGCTCGGCCGGGCGGACCGGCAGATCAAGCTGCGCGGCAACCGGATCGAGCTCGGCGAGGTCGAGGCGGTGCTGGCCGAGCACCCGGAGGCCGAGGGCGCGGCGGTCGTGGTGGTCGGCGACACCAGCGCGGACGGACTGCTGGTGGCCTTCGTCGAGGTGCCGCGCAAGCCCGGGGAGGGCCCGGAGGAGACGGCGGAGTCGGTCCGCGGGATCGGCGAACGGCTCTGGGCGCACGCCCGCGACCGGCTGCCCCGGGCGGCCGTGCCGCACGACTTCGTGCTGCTCGACGAACTGCCCAAGACCGTCACCGAGAAGGTCGACTACCCGCGGCTGGCCCGGATCGCCGAGGAGCGGCGCGCCGCCGCCGCGGGACCGGGCGGGCCGGCCGCCGAGGGGGAGGGGCTGCTGGGCACGCTGGTGGCGCTCTGGGCGTCGCTGCTCTCCCGCTCGGACCTCACCGCCGACTCCAACTTCTTCACCAGCGGCGGCCATTCGCTGCTCGGCGCCCAGCTGGTGCAGCAGATCGAGGAGCGGCTGGGGGCCCGGTTGAGCCTGGCGGACGTCTTCACCATGCCGACGCCGCGCGAACTCGCCGACCACCTGAGGGCGTCGGGCGCCGAGCGGGACTGACGCAGCACGGCCGCGGCCCCGCCGGACGGACGTCCGGCGGGGCCGCGGCCGTGGCGGACGGCTCAGGAGGCGGTCACCGGGAAGGCGCGCAGGCCGCGGATGAACGGCGACAGCCGCCGGACGACCGGCCCGGCCGGCCGCAGGCCCGGCAGACGCTCCACCAGGACGCGGAAGGCCACCTCGCCCTCCAGCCGGGCGAGCGGGGCGCCGAGGCAGTAGTGGATGCCGCTGGAGAAGGAGATGTGGTCCGGCTCGCCGGTGCGGTGCAGGTCGAAGCGGCCGGGGTCGGCGTACGCGGCGGGGTCGCGGTTGCAGGCGCCGGTGAGGATCACCACCTGGGCGTCGACCGGGAGCCGCCGCCCGGCGATCTCGATCTCCTGGTGCGCGAAGCGGCTCTGCAGGAGCACCGAGGTGTCGTGGCGCACCGCCTCCTCCACCGCGCGCGGCGCCAACTCCGGGTCGGCGATGAGCTGTTCCCACTGCTCGCGGTCGGTCAGCATGGCCAGGGTGCCGTTGCCGATCAGGTTGACGGTGGTCTCGGTGCCGGCCAGCGCCAGCATCCCGCACATCGCGACCAGCTCCCCGGCGGTCAGCCGCTCGGCGTCGACGTCCGCCAGCAGCCGGCTCACCAGGTCGTCGCCGGGGGCGCGCCGGCGCAGCTCCAGCAGCTCGCCGAACAGCTCGTTCATGCCGTCCACCGCGGCCTGCAGCTCCTTCGCCTCGGCCAGCGACACCACGCCGTCCAGGACCAGGCTCAGGCCCCGGGAGAGCTCGTCGAAGCGCTGCCGCTCCTCGGGCGGGACGCCGAACAGCGCGCCGATCACCCGCACCGGCACCTGCTTGGCGTAGGCGTCCATCAGGTCGAACGGCTCGGACGTGTCGACGGCGTCCAGCAGGTCGTGGCAGGCCCGTTCGACCTCGGGCCGGAACGCGGCCACCGCGCGCGGGCCGAAGGCCGGGGTGGCGAGCCTGCGCAGCCGGGTGTGCTCGGGCGGGTCCATCGCCAGGAAGGAGTTGTCGAAGTCGGACGGGCCCTCGGGCCACTCGCCCTTGGTGGTGCGGCGGCCGAAGCGCCGGTCGCGCAGGATCTCGTCGGCCAGCGCGCGGTCGACCACCAGCCAGGTGCCGACCATGCTGCGCTGCAGCGGCCCGCGCGGGCGCATGCGCTCGTAGAGCGGGTACGGGTCTTCCTGGCCGAGCAGCAGCTGGGCGTAGAGGTCGCCGAGCGCGCCCACGGACTTCAGGGCCGCACGGGTGGTGCGCAGCTGGGTGTCCAGCTCGCTGTCGGACAGGGTGGGCATCGGTACGCCTCCGGCCGGGTCGACGCGTGGTCAGCAGGACGGTCCTGCGGTCGGACGGTATGTGCGGATCGTGTGGTGCTGAACCCCTAACCGGCCGGCGGGTACCCCTCGGTAGGGGTCCGCCGGCTAGGGGTGGGTCCAGACCCACCCCCTCATGGGGGCGCAGGTGGATTCTGCCCCCGCTCGGCGCGCCCTACTGTCGATGACGAGCCGCTCGGAGCAGCGAGGCGGCGGTGAGCGGCCTCGGCCGCCGGTGAGGTGGGAGGAACGGTGCGAGTTACGGTGGGGCAGGGGTCCCGTCCGCCGGTCGACGGGAGTGCTCCGGCACTGCGGCTGTCGGGCCTGCGCAAGCGGTTCGGGGCGCACACCGCGGTGGACGGCGTCGAACTGGTGGTGCCGAGCGGTTCGTTCTACGGGCTGGTCGGGCCCAACGGCGCGGGCAAGACGACGTCGCTGTCGATGGCCGTCGGCCTGCTGCGGCCGGACGCCGGCACCTCGGAGATCTTCGGGGTCGACGTCTGGAGCGACCCGGTGCACGCCAAGTCGCTGGTCGGCGTGCTGCCCGACGGCATGATGCTGCCCGAGCGGCTGACCGGCCGCGAACTGCTGCACTACCTGGGCCGGTTGCGGGGCATGGACGCCCGGACGGTGGACGCGCGGGCCGAGGAGCTGCTGGCCGTCCTGGAGCTGACCGAGGCCGAGCAGACCCTGGTGATCGACTACTCCACCGGGATGCGCAAGAAGATCGGCCTGGCCACCGCCCTGCTGCACGCCCCCCGGCTGCTGGTCCTCGACGAGCCGTTCGAGGCGGTCGACCCGGTGTCCGCCGCGACCATCCGGGTCATCCTGCAGCGCTTCGTCGCCTCCGGCGGCTCGGTGGTCTTCTCCAGCCACGTGATGGCCCTGGTCGAGAAGCTCTGCGACCACGTGGGCGTGATCGCCAAGGGCCGCGTGGTGGCCGCCGGCACGGTGTCCCAGGTGCGGGCCGGCCGCACCCTGGAGGACGTCTTCGTCGAGCTGGTCGGCGCCCGGACCGGAGGAGCGGAGGGGCTGTCGTGGTTGGCGTCCTGACCGGGATGAAGCTGGCCGTCCTGCGGCGGTCGATGTCCGGCCCCCGGGCCGCGAGCCTGATCCTCGGGGCGGTGTTCGGCGGGCTGGTCGCGGTCGGCACCGCGCTCCTGGGGCTGGTGGACTTCCCCGTCCCCGAGGCCGGGTTCGGCGTCCTCGCCGTGGTGATGCTGCTGTGGACCCTCGGCTGGGCCCTCGGCCCGATGCTCACCGGCGGCGACGCGACCCTGCGGCTCGACTACTTCACGCTGGTGCCGCTGCGCCCGCGCACCCTGGCCCTCGGCCTGCTGGGCGCGGGATTCGTCGGCATCACCCCGCTGATCAGCCTGGTCGCGTTCAGCGTGCTGATCGTCTTCGGCGCCTTCCAGGGGCTGCTGCCCGCCCTGGTGGCCGTCCCCGGGGCCCTGCTCCAGCTGCTGTTCGTGGTGGTGCTGTCGAAGTTCACCATGCAGAGCCTCGGCAGCGTGGTGCGCTCGCGCCTCGGCTGGGAGCTGTCCTCGCTGGTGGTCGGCTTCGTGGTGGCCTTCCTCAACACCGGCTGGTTCGCGATCGGCTTCTTCGTCAAGCTGTTCACCGGCGAGTGGGCCGCCGACGCCGGCACCGTGGTGCGGACGCTGCCCTCGGGCTGGTCGGTCGTCGCGGTCGACGCCGCCCGGCGCTCGGACTGGCCGATGGTCGCCGCCGCCCTGGGCGGGCTGCTCGCGGTCTCCGTGCTGCTCTTCGCCGCCTGGACGGCCCTGCTCTCCCGCCAGCTGGTGCGCGGCACCGCCGGCGGCAAGGCCGAGCGGGCCACCGCCCGCGGCACCGGGCGCCGGCTGCTGCCGGACAGCGCCGGCGGCGCCGTGACGGGCAAGGAGCTGCGGCTGTGGGCGCGCGACCCGCGCCGCGCCCGCTTCCTGCGGATCGCCCTGTGGACGGGCGTGTTCACCGGCCTGCTCCCGCTGCTCAGCGGCTTCCCGGTGATGCTGCCGTGGACGGGCGTGGTCACCGCGCTGTTCGCCGGCGCGCTGTGCGCCAACCTGTACGGCCTGGACGCCGGCGCGATCTGGCTGACCCTGGTCGTCCCGGGCGCCGAGCGGGTCGACGTCCGGGCCCGGCAGGTGACCTGGCTGCTGGTCGTCGCCCCGGTCGCCCTGGTGCTGACCCTGGCGCTGACCGCCGCCTCCTCGGCCGGCTGGGCCTGGCCCTGGGTGCTCGCCACCCTGCCCGCGGTGCTCGGCGGCGCGGCCGGCCTGATCCCGCTGATGTCGGTGCTCGGCGCCGCGCCCTTCCCCGACCGGCCCGGCGGCAACCCGCTGGACGGCTTCAACGACGAGAGCGGCGACCAGGTCCGCCTGCAGACCCTGGTGGTCCTGCTGCTCCAGCTGTTCTGCGCCGCGCCCGCCGCGGGCGTGGTGCTGGCCGGCACGCTCCTGCACTCCGCGCCGCTGCGCTGGGCCGGGGTGGCGGTCGGCCTGCTCACCGGCCTGCTGTACGCCTGGGCGCTGGGCCGGGCGGCCCAGCGCCGGCTGGAGACCCGCGGGCCCGAGTTCCTCGACGTGATGCGCAAGGGCGTGCGCAGGGTCGCGGAGGCGAGCCCGCGGGACGAAGGCCCGACGGCCAAGGCCGGCGGGCTGGGCGACCTCTCCGGCGGCCGCGCCGCGGCCGTCGGCACCCTGATCACGCTCGGCATCCTGAGCTTCGCCCCGCAGGGCGTGGTGGCCCTGAGCCTGTCGATCGTCAAGGTGTCGAACAAGTCCTGGTTCGCCGCCCTCTACCTGCCGTCCGACCTGCAGATCCCGGTGGCCTCGGCCTTCATCCTGCTCGGTCTGCTCAGCTTCTGGACGGTCTACCTGCTGGTGCGCTCCCGGCCCACCGCACCCGACCACGAGGTGCCCCGGGCCCCTGAGGCACCCCTCGAGCGGGCGGCGGTCCGCTGAGAGAGTGTTGGGTAATCGGGTGACTACTGGTGCTTGAGGTCGTCGGCGAGGCGGCGGGCTGCTTCGGTCTCGATGGGGCCGCGTGGTTCGA
>NZ_JBEXJK010000265.1:0-11439 GCF_040609095.1 Kitasatospora sp. NPDC004799 | reverse complement strand
CTCGTCGGCCCGCCGACGAGCGGGCCGACAAGCTCCGCCTCCTGGCGGCCGCCGAGGGCAACACCCAGGCCCGGCCGCGGCGCCCGTACCCGGCCGCGCCGCCGCGCGGCTGATCTCCACGGGCCGTACGGGACACCCGGGGTGCACATCACCAGGACCCACCCCGGTCCGTGGGGAAGTAGTCGGCACCCTGACGGCGGGTTGTCCCGCCGTCTGACCAGCGCAGATGCGAGACGACCGGCACTGTCCCGGCGCAACCTCCAAGGCAACCCCCGGGGCCACCTCCGGGCAGACCGGGCCGGGCCCGCCGGCCACGCACAGTGCATCTCCTCGCGTGCGTACACCTCGGGAGCGGGGGACGACGCCGCGCGGCGGTTTCGTGAGCGCGAAGAGTCACCGGCCGTGGCACCGGGCCCGACCCGGCGAAGCGGGCTTCGGTCCGGCCGGGGCGGGCGGCGACGTCGACCAGGACGTCGAGCTCGTGCTGCTGGCCGACGCCGCCCCAGGAGGCCAGGCAGCGGTCGGTCGGCCCCGACCCGACCCAGCGCGGCGCGGCTGGCACCGCCGGACGTCGCCACCGAAGACAGCCCGCCGCAGGCGCCCGGGCCCGCGACGACTGCCCAACCCACCCACCACTAGGAATGGAGGGGGCTCAGGAGAGGGACGTCGGAATTTCCGCCCCTTGTGTACGGCCCCTGACCTGCGGAAACTGGCAGGCGGCGCCAGCGGGGGGAGTCCCGCGTCAGGACCCACGTCAGGACTTGGGCGTGGAGCCGCGTCAGGATCTGCGTCAGGACCCGGACGGCGCCTCGCAGGCCTCCGCGGCCTGACCGCCCCGCCTGGCGAGCGAGCGGCACCCGGACGGCCCGGCACGACGCAGCGCCGACGGGCGGCGGCACCGCCAGGAGGACGAGGACGCCCGGCCCGAGGTTCCGCCGGCCCTTCCTGCCTTCCCGACCGGACGGACGACACTGCGCAGCAACCCGTCGGTCGGCCTTCGACGGCGAGCACCCACGGCGCGGATGGTCGCTCTGGGTGGTGGTCGGCGGCCAGGCACAGCAGCTGGCCCTGCGGCCGGGACGGGCGGCGGCACGGGCGGCGGCACGACGCAGCAGAGGCGGCCGAGCGAGCAGGACGTCGACGAGCAGCACCCCGAGACGAAGCGGCTACGGGCATCGCTTCGCGCACCGTGGGCGCTTGGGAAGGGTGGCAGCTGCGCGGTGCTAGTTGAGCATGCGGGCCGCCTGGACCTGCTGGAGGTGGATCAGGATGTCGTGGGTCTGAGCGAGGCGGATCTGCGGGGCGTCGGCGATCCCGGGGTAGGTGGCGCCGATGTTCTTGATCGTGTGCGGTTCGGCGAGCCAGGCGCGGGCGGGGGCTGGGGTGTTGCGCAAGTCGACGACGTAGTCGCGGTGGCGGACCTTGTCGAGGGTGTGTTCGGCGGTGCCGGGGGCGGCAGGTGTGACAGTGAAGCGTTCCGGGGCACCATCGTGGTTGAAGGCGTTGAAGGTGCCCTGGTTGAAGGTGAGACCGACGCTCACGTAACCCGTGCCCAGCTGTTCCCGCAGGAAGTCGCCCTGCACCCGGGGGTACGTGTCCGGGGCGTAACTCTTGAGGGCGATGTGACCGTTGTGGGCGGAGATCATGATCTTGCTGCCGGTGTGCTGTTGCCACCAGGCGATGTTGTCCGCCATCACGCGGTCGCGGTAGAGCATGGCGCCGGGGATGCTCTGGGGGTCGTCCCAGTCGAAGGCGTACACGGTGGTCATCTGGTGGATCGCAACGGCGTGCTGCACAGCCCAGGCGTGCGCGTCGGCGTCGGCGCCGGGGTGCTGCTTGAGCAGGTCCACCGCTCGCCCGGTGCGCTCGGCGAGTTCCTTGCGTTCGGCCATCGGCTTCGAGGAGTAGTCGTTGACGTAGGTGGCGGCGTCGGTGGTGGGCCGCAGGCCCTGGTAGAGCGCGGTGAGCTGGGGGGCCAGTTCGGGGAGGACCGCGGCGGCGTAGGCGTTCACCTTGTCGTAGAGCTCCGCGCCGGCGAACCCGTTGTCGTCGCCGACGAAGTGCAGCGGGTCATCGGGGTGCTGGATGTTGTAGGAGCGCATCCACTGGAGCAGGTCGCGGTACTCGGCGTTGTTCCACCACCGGTAGGTGCCCTGGAACTCCTCGTCCATGATCTGCTTCAGATCGCCCTCGCCCCGGGTGAGGTAGGCGTCGATCCGCAGTCCGCTGCTCCAGGCGGCTTCGAGAGCGAAGGTGCGGAAGCCCTTCTCCTCGACCAGGTAGCGGAAGGCCCGGTGCTTGAGGGCGATGAACTCGTGCGAGCTGTGGGTGGCCTCGCCCACGCCCACCACGGTGGCGCCGCCGACCATCGTGCCGAACGGGCGCAGATCGGCGACGCCGCCGCGGGGTTCGGTGGTGCGCAGCGGGTGTGCCACCCGGTCGAGCGCGGCCTCGGGAGAGCGGAACGCGACGGCGTCGGCGGAGACCGACGTCGCGGACCCGGCGGGGGGAGCGGCGGCGGAAGCGGCCGGAGCGACGGCCAGAGTGGCACCGAGCGGGACGAGCAGCGCGGCGAGCAGGAACTTACGCATGGTGATCATGGGCCCAACTCTCGCCGGACACCGGCACCGCAGGCCATCCGGTACACCCCCGACCGGCCCGGGGGTTGTCCTCATCCGCCGACCGACGGGGTGCCGGGACCACGCTCCCCGTCGTGAATGGGAGTCAAGCACGGTGTGCTGCCCGAGAACAGCCGCCATCGGTGACCGGCCTGGCTGCGTAGGTGAGACCTGGTTCTGGCTCAAGTTCCAGAAGTTGAGCCAGAACCCCTAGAAGTGAACGAAGCCAGCCCGCACGCGGGAACCCGTGGTCCAGGCGCCGGGCCAACTGCCCGCCGAGCCGCCTCACCGGCTGCGCCCATGCCACGGGGTCCGCACAGGGCCAGCGTCCCGGTGGCCGTGTCGAACTCCACGGGCTGGACGTGCGCGGCGATGTCGGTGCCGACGACCTCCTCCCGCGCCCGGGTCCAGGAGCCAGCGGCCGGCGCAGTCCGGTCGATCCGTGCGGTGTCGATCCTGGCCGACGGGGTGGGGGTTGCGGGCGCACGTCGATGGCCGCGCCCCTCATGTCGGCGAGCTTGAGGCGCCCCTGCCCCGTGCCGCCCGACCGGTCAGACGTTGTACCGGCCGACCTCCAGGAAGTACCGCATCTCCTCCGGGGTGCCCTCGAAGGCCTTCAGCGCCGCCGCGCGCAGCGCGTCACCGCTCGCCGGGTCGGCGACGATCCGCATGATCGCCACGCGGTCGTCCTCGGCCTGGGCGAGCCGCAGGCCCGTCTGCAGGAAGTACGTGCGGTCCGCGGCGGTACCGTCGAGCGCCTTCTGCGCCTCGCGCTTCACGGCCTTGCCGGAGGTGGGGTCGGCAAGGATCCTCGCGATCGCGACCAGGTTGTCCTCGTCCTGCGCGAGCCGCAGGCCCGTCTGCAGGAAGTACGTGCGGTCCGCGGCGGTACCGTCGAGCGCCTTCTGCGCCTCGCGCTTCACGGCCTTGCCGGAGGTGGGATTGGCAAGGATCCTCGCGATCGCGACCAGGTTGTCCTCGTCCTGCGCGATCCAACGCCCGGTCTTCAGGAAGTACCGCAGGTCGTCGACGGTACCGTCGAGCGCCTTCTGCGCCTCGCGGTTGACGCCCCTGCCGGTGGCGGGGTCGGCGATGATGCGCAGGATCGCGACCCGCAGGTCGTCCTCCGACATCGTGTCGTACGGCGAGTCGGCATCGGTGGTCGCGACGACGGCGGTGCCGGACGACGAGGACGTACCGGTGGCCGCGAGGGCCGGAGTGGACAGCAGCAGGGCGGGCGCCAGCGCGCCGGTGGCCACCACGAGTGCCGCACGGGACAGCTTCATGAATCCCCCAGAGATCGAGTACCTGCCAGGCAGACGCCCGGCCCCGGGAAGCGGTACGGGCAGTGAATCCCCCTCTGCGCGAGCGCCGTTCCCGGTGCGAATATCGTGACAGGAGAGGGCGCCCCGGTTCGTCATATGATCACGCCAATCTTCACCCCGATCCTGCCACTGGCCTGGCGATCACATCGCTCGGATGAAGTCCGGACATGGGGCCCGGTGCGGTGTCCGGCGCCGGACGCGGGCCGGAACAGCACAGCGCAGCGTCGACCGGGGCGACGTGCACACCCGCCCCCACCACTTCATCGGCAGGGCACGGGGCACACGGAGGTAAGTCGGGGCGGTGAGAACAGCCGCAGGGGCCCTGACCAGCAACGACCACCGGACGGTCACGAAGGGGATGTCGGCTGAACGCGTGCCCGTACGAGCAGCTCGGGGCGCGGCCGCGCGCGCACCCGGGCGCGCGGCCGTACGAGCCGGCCCGGACGGCAACGGCAGCACCCAGGACGACGCCCAGGAGGACGGCCCGGCCGACGAGGGCAACGACCAGCAGGCCGGCCCGGCACGGCGGGGAGCGGACCGGGACGGCAGCGAGCAGCACCACCGGGACCAGGACGTCGACCCGGCCCAGCAGACCCGGCGACGGCCGCACAGCAGGCCGTCACCGCAGCCGGGACGGGACGGGCGCAGCATTGCGGCGGGCGGGACAGCGACGGGCTGCGCCCCGGACGGCGGCGCAGCGGGCCCGGTAACCGCGGCGCAGCGGGGTCGGCGCGGACGGCGAGTAGCGAGGCCTGCCTGGACGGCGAGCACCCGCCGACGGGCAGCACCAGGGCAGCGGCCCGGCGCGGCACCGGGACGGCGGCGAGCGGCACGGGGCAGCGGCGTCGGTCCAGGCCACCGCGACCCGCAGCACCTGCGGGTCGTCGGCAGCCGGGTCGGTGTCCGACCGCTGACCGGGTACCGACGGGCGCAGACGGGTTCTCTTCTGCTCGCCTCCTCCGGCGGCCCCGGAGGTAGCCCGTGCCGGTCGGCTACGGGGTTCGGCGTCCGTATCGGGCGATCAGTCCAGGGCGGCCAGCTTGCCCAGCAGCACGGCTCTCTCAGGGGCGTTGTTGCACAGGCGGGCGGCCAGTTCCAGCTCGGCGCGGGCCTCGGCGGTGCGGCCGAGCCAGACCAGCAGCTCGCCGCGCACGCTGGGGAGCAGGTGCGAGCCTGACAGGCGGCCGGAGGCGAGCAGGTCGTCGACCAGGGCCAGTGCGTCGCGCGGTCCACTGGCCATGGCGACGGCCACGGCCCGGTTGAGCTCGACCACAGGTGACGGGGCGACCCGGCCGAGCGCCTCGTACAGGAGCACGATGCGCTCCCAGTCGGTCTCGGCCACCGAGGGCGCCGTCGCGTGGCAGGCGGCGATCGCGGCCTGCAGACCGTACGGCCCCAGACCCCGGCCGAGCGCGGAGGCCCGGCCGAGGGCGGCCAGGCCGCGGCGGATCGCGGAACGGTCCCACCGGCGGCGGTCCTGGTCCTCCAGCAGCACCGCCTTCCCGTCCGGGCCGGTTCGCGCCGGGAAGCGCGCGGCGGTGAGCTCGAACAACGCGAGCAGCCCGTGCGCCTCTGGCTCGCCCGGCAGCAGGGCGGTCAGCGTCCGGGCCAACCGGACGGCCTCGTAGGCGAGATCCGGGCGCAGGAGGTCGTCTCCGGCGGTCGCGGTGGAGCCCTCGGTGAAGATGACGTACAGGACGCTCAGGACGGCGGCCAGCCGGGCCGTCCGGTCCCCCGGGGGCGGCAGTTCGAAGGGGACGCGGGCGGCGGTGATCGTCTTCTTGGCACGGGTGATCCTGGCCTGGACGGTCGGTACGGGCACGAGGAAGGCCCGGGCGATCTCCTCGCTGGACAGGCCGGCCACCACGCGCAGCGTGAGCGCGACCTTGGCCTCGGGTGAGAGGACCGGATGGCAGGCGATGAACATGAGCGCGAGGACGTCGTCGTCGACCCGGTCCGGATCCCACGGCAGGTCGTCCGGCGCCGCGGACGGGGCCTGCGCGCCCGGGCTGAACTCGCCCTCGGCCAGCGGGCCCGCCAGCAGGGCGTACCGATCGTCGAGCGCCGACCTGCGGCGGAAGGCGTCGATGGCCCGCCGCCGCCCGGCCGCCAGCAGCCAGCCCACCGGGTCGGCCGGCGTGCCGTCCCGTGTCCAGGCGACGAGCGCCTCCGCGACCGCTTCCTGGGCGACGTCCTCGGCGAGCGCGAAGTCCCCGGTGTAGCGGGCCAGGGCCGCGACGATCCGCGCGGACTCGATCCGCCAGACGGCCTCGATGGCCCGCCGCGCCGCCTCCGCGACCGGCGGGCCGTCGGCTGCTTCCGGCATCAGAGCTGGCCGGTCCGCTCGCGCCACGCCCGCTCCTTGACGATCCACTCGTTGTCCTGCGGGAACTCCTCGATGCCCGGCACGCGGCGCACCTCGCACTTCGAACCGGGGAACGCCGGCAGGCGCTTGGCCCACTCGACCGCCTCCTCCTTCGAGGCGACGTCGATCAGGTAGAAGCCGCCGAACAGCTCCTTCGTCTCGCCGTACGGCCCGTCGGTGACCACCGGCGTCTCACCGGCGAAGTCCACCACCACACCCTGCGACGGGTCGTCCAGGCCCTCGGCGGCCACGAGTACGCCGGCCCGGATCAGCTCCTCGTTGAAGCGGCCCACGGTCTCGAGCATCTCCTCGAACGGCGTGGACATCATCTTCGCCATCGACTCGTCCGTACCCCGCATGATCAGCATGTACTTCGCCATCGTCGGCCTCCTCGGTCAGGGATCGTCTCTCGACCCTCTCAGCCCAAGGTCGAACGGCGCAGCCACAGATCGACACGGCCGAAGAATTCTTTGGGGGATTCTTTGATTCCGGGTGATCGCACACACTCGGACGGTCCCCCGATGCGCCCCGAAGGGCGATTCCAGGCCGAGACCGAGCGAGGAGGCGTACCGGCAGAAGGGCGGCTCGGGGTGACGACGAACCCCCTACGAGAGCGGATCCAGGCCCCCGAAGCGAAGCCTGTGCGCCTCGCAGGGCGTTCAGCGGATCTTCACCGCGCCGCCTCAGTGCCAGGCAGGCCAAGGCCGGTGTCCAGGGGGCCTGTCAGTACGCCTACGGGAAGATCGCCCGGGTCCGGGGCCGATGCCCGGGCGCCCCGGTGCGGCACGCAGACGGAGGCCGGCTCCCCCGCACCACCGGCTCCGGCGTCTCGACGGCCGGCTCGTCGTCCCGCTCGTCGTCGGTGGGCAGTCCGTGGGTGACCTGGACGCGCCAGCACTCCAAGGTGTCCTCGAAGTCCCACGGCGGGGCCGGGTGGCCGTGGCCGTGGAGGAGGTGGGCCGGGCGGGTGGGCGGGGCTGCAGCCCTGGCCACCTGCCCGCACCTCGATGTCCCGTCCGGCGCTTGACCTGCGGGTTTTGCCCGTCCTCCAAGGTTTCCGGCGTCCTCCAAGGGGTCAGCTCCGGCGTCCGCGCCGCCTCAGCGACGTCAGGGCCCCGCCGACGAGCAGCAGGACAGCGGCCCCCGCCGCCACACGGGCTGTACCTGTCCGGTCGCCGGTCTCGGGCAGTGCCGGCCGCGACGTGGCCGGGGCCGGTGAGGACGGCGGCACCGGAGCCGTGCCGGAGGGCGAGGACGAAGGGGACGGGGAAGGGGCCGGCGAGGGCGAAGGCGAAGGGGAAGGCGAAGGGGACGGGGACGGGGACGGGGAGGACGATGGCGAGGACGAGGGGGAAGGCGAAGGGGTGCAGGCGTGCCACTGAAGGAGCACCTCGCCGTCCCCGGCGCGCGCGCCGGTGGTGAAGACCGCGCCGCCGGGGCCGCTGCTGGAACCGCCTCCGCCGCCCCCGGCGCCGATCCCGTTGAACCCGTACGAGCCGGCCCCGCCGCCCGCGCCACCGCCGTGCGCGCCGCCACCGCCGCCGCCGCCACCGGTCACGTCCGAATAGGGCACGTCGAGCCGTCCTCCGTCGCCGCCGTCGGTGCCGTTCGCGCTGCCGCCTGGCGCGCCCGGGAGCTGCCCGTCCGGGGTGCTGACCCCGGCCGCGCCGCCCGCGCCGCCGCCCCCGCCGGATGTTCCGCCGTGGCCCATCTCCTCCCGGTACTGCTCCAGCTGGTCGGCCGTCGCGCCGTCCGCCCCGTTGGTCCCGGCCTGGCCGCCGTCGCCGCCCCGGCCCACCTCGTTGCCCTGGTAGCCGTAGGTCCCGCCGGCGCCGCCCCCGCCGCCCGCGACGATCACCACGGCATCATCGAGGGCCACGGTGGTCGCGCCCCCGCCGCCCGCACCCGGATAGCCGCCGGCGTCCTGCCGCCCGCCCGGCTCGCCGCCGCCGTTGTAGCCGCCCTTCCCGAACTCCCCCGGGTTCCCGAAGGGCCCGGCGGTACCGGTGGTACCCGCACCGCCCACGTTCACCCCGAGCCGCTGGCCGGCACTCACCTTGAGATCGGCCCTCACCTCGCCGCCCCGGCCGCCCGGCGCGCCCTCGGTGAGACCGGCGGCGTGGGAAACACCGAGCGGTGCCCGGCCACCGGCGGCCCCGAACGCATCCACCGTCACCGTGCACACGCCCGAGGGGACGACGACGCTCTGCTGGGCACCGGAGAAGGCGACGATGACCACCTCCCCGTCGGGCGCGGCAGCCCAGGCCCTGGAGGAGGCGACGGAGGTGAGAAGGAGCGCCATCGAGGTGACCGCCGTCATCGCGGGACCGAACGGGCAGCGGCTGGCAGCAGCAGTCATGGCACCATCCTGAGCGGACGTCCGGCGCCCGCCAGGAGAGGGCGGTTGGCCCCCAGGCGGTGTCCACCCCGACAGGCGAAGACCCGGCCCCGCGCGGTGTCGGACGAGTCGTTCCGGGGGCATCCCGAGGGGCCCCGCCGCCCTCGGCCGCGCCGTCGGCAGCACCCAGTGCTGTTGTCGGCTGGACCCTCGGCCGTGCCCGACCCGGCCTGTCCGACGGCTCCGTGCCGGTGGAGTCGGCGGTTCACCGTCGTGCTCGCCCTCGAGCCGGGCGTCAGCTCTTCTCGACCGCGTAGTACACCTCGTACTGCCAGGTGCGGATCTCGCCCGGTTTCGAGCTGCACGACCATCTCCTGTCTGCGCCCGGTTGCAGATCCTCGACCCGGACGTCCAGAGTGAGTTGCCCCAGCCTGTCGTTCGTGTCGATTCTGCCCAGGACCGCGTCCGCCGCCGTGCAGGCGGCGGACACGAGCAGCGCGCCCGACGGGACGGGCAGCGCACCCACCGCCGCGGTGATCTTGTCAGCGGCGCTCCCGCGCTTCTTCCAGTCCCGGTTCCCGTCCTCGTTGTAGGCGGCGAGCCCGAGATGCAGGGTGTCGGCATCCGCTGCGGGGCCGTTGAAGACCACGCGCTGGTCGGACGGGAAGGCACGTTCCTGACCGTCGTCGATCTGCACGGGAGTGGTGAGAACCGCGTGGGTCTTCCCGCCCAGGGCGACGGCTCCCACCACGTAGAAGTCGTCGGCACCTGTCTCGTTTTCCGCTGCTTGCCCGCCGCGCTCGACCCCGGCCGGGTGCACCGTTGAGGGCTGGCGCCGACAAGGCGTCCCTGGCGTCCTGACCGGCGGTCAGGCGAAGTGGCCTCATCCTGCCCCCCTCCAGGTGGGAGCGGTGATGCGACGGCCGGGAAGTCCCCTCCGACGGAGCAGCGCCCGGGGCGGGGCGGCCGCGCGGTGCTAGTTGAGCTCGCGGGCCGCCTGGACCTGCTGGAGGTGGATCAGGACGTCGTGGGTCTGCGCGAGGCGGATCTGCGGGGCGCTCCCGGGCCAGGGGTGGGTGGTGTCGATGTTCTTGACGGTGTGCGGTGCGGTGAGCCAGGCGCGGGCCGGCGCCGGGGCGTCGCGCAGGTCGACGACGAAGTCGCGGTAGCGGACCTTGTCGAGGGTGTGTTCGGCGGTGCCGGGCTCGGCGGGGCCGACGGTGAAGCGCTGGACGGCGCCGTCCTGGTCGAAGGCGTTGAAGGAGCCGTGGTCGAAGGTGAGGCCCACGCTCAGGTAGCCGGCTCCCAGTTGCTCGCGCAGGAAGTCGCCCTGGGCCTTCGGATGGCTGGCGGGGGCGTAGGTCTTGAGGGCGACGTGGCTGTTGTGGGCGGCGAGCAGGATCTTGTCGCCGGTGTGCTGCTGCCACCAGGCGACGTTCTGCGCCATGACCCGGTCGCGGTAGACCATGGCGTCGGCGGGGCCCTGGGGGTCGTCCAGGTCGAAGGCGAACTGGGTGGTCATCTGGTGGATCGCGGTGGCGTGCTGCAGGGCCCAGGCGTGCGCGTCGGCGTCGGTGCCGGGGTGCTGCTCGAGCAGGTCCACCGCCCGGCCGGTCCGCTCGGCGAGTTCCCTGCGTTCGGCGAGCGGCTTGGCCAGGTAGTCGTCGACGTACGTCTCGGCGTCGGTGGCGGGTCGCAGGCCCCGGTACAACTCGGATATCCGCTGGGCGAGTTCGGGGCCGGACGCGGCCGCGTAGGCGTTCACCGTGTCGTACAGCACGGGGCCGGCGAAGCCGCTGTCGTCGCCGACGAAGCGGACCGGGTCCTTCGGGTGCTCGACGTTGTACGCGCGCATCCACTGGAGCAGGTCCCGGTACTCGGCGGTGTTCCACCACCGGTAGGTGCCCTGGAACTCCTCGTCCATGATCTGCTTCAAGTCGCCCTCACCGCGCACGACGTAGCCGTCCAGCCGCACTCCGGTGCTCCACGGGGCTTCGAGGGCGAAGGCCCGGAAGCCCTTCTCCTCCACCAGGTACCGCAGGACCCGGTGCTTGACCGTGAAGAACTCGTGCGAGCCGTGGGTGGCCTCGCCGAGGCCCACCACCTTCGCGTCACCGACCATCCGGCCGAACGGGCGCAGGTCGGCCAGGCCGCCGAGGGGCTCGGTGGTGCGCAGCGGATGGGCCACCCGGTCGAGGGCCGCCTCGGGGGAGCGGAACGCGGCGGCGTCGGCGGTGGCCGACACGGCGGGCGGGGTGGCGGCGGAGACGGTGGCGGAGGCGGTGGGGGCGAGGGCCAGGGTGGCACCGAGCGGGACGAGCAGAGCGGCGAGCAGAACCTTGTGCGTGATCATGACCCCAACCCTCGCCGCTCCGGAGCACCCCCCACCATCCGCCGCACCCCCCGATCGGCCCGGGGGCTAGCCTCACCCGCCGACAGGCGGGTCACCGGGACCACGGTCCCCTCGTGAACGGGCATCGAGCAGGTGGCGCACTCCCCGCCCCCGGTCGCTGCGCCGGCTCCGTGGTTCACCCGGACGCCGCCGCGTGGTGCCCGTGACGGAAATCGCGGATCACATAGACGGTTCATATGAGAAATACTCACTACGCACAGGCCGGCCTCGCGACCTCCGCCGCGCTGGCGGCCCTGCTCGTCGGCTCCCCCCAGTACACCGCGGCCGCCGCGGGGACCCGCACCTTCGACCTCCAGGCCAAGGGCAAGAAGGTCGAGTCCGTGGTGCAGTTCGCCCAGGCGCCCGGCGAGGTCGAGGTGGTCTCCACCAAGCAGGCCGAC